>JADGRK010000163.1 GCA_017880985.1 Rhodoferax sp.
CCACTCCGGCGTGGCCGTGACCTTCTTCAGCAAGTCCGCGTAAAAAGCCGACTGTTCCTTGGTGGTGTCGGCCGGCAGGAAGAAGGCGCGCAGCATTTGATATTGCACATCGAGACCCGACTCCTTGCAGGTGGGAATGTCTGACCAGGCCAGATCGGTGGTGATCTTGTCCTTGAAGGCCATGCGTTGCATCGAGAATACGCACAGGGCGCGCACCTGGCCGGCGCGCCACTGGGCGATGTTTTCGCTCGGGTTGTTGACGTTGGAATCAATGTGCTTGCCGACCAGCTGGGTCGCCGCTTCGCCGCCGCTCTTGTAGGGGATGTAGGAGAATTTCACGCCGGCGGCTTTTTCGAGCGCGATGGTAATGATGTGATCTTCACGCTTGATGCCGGTGCCGCCCATTTTGAAGGTTCCAGCCGGCGCGGCTTTGACGGCAGCCAGATATTCCTTGGGCGTCTTGTAGGGCGCTTCCGTGTTGTCCCACAGCACGAATTCATCCAGTGCGATCATGGCCACCGGGTTGAGCTCGCGCCAGTTGAACGGCAAGTTGACGGCGACCGGCAGCGTGTAAATGGCGGAAAACGCCACCATCAGCTTGTGCGGATTGCCTTTGGCGCCCTTGACATCCATGATGCCCTCGGCACCGCTGGCACCGCCCATGTTCAGGATCAGCATGGGCTGCTTCATCAGTTGGTGCTTGACGATGATGCCCTGAATGGTGCGCGCCATCTGGTCGGAAGCACCGCCGGCACCGGCCGGCACGATCACCTCCACCGGCCTGCTGGGCTCCCAATTGGCGGCTTGGGCGGGCAGGCTGGCGACGCTGGCCAACGCGAGCAGCGAAAGCGGCAACGCTTTCTGCAATAATTTTTGGATCCTATGTGTCATGGTGGTCTCCTCTAGTTGTTTAAAAAATCGGATATTCCGGTGAAATAGTTTCTACGCTGAATTCAACTTGGCGACGAGATTGCACCAGGCGGTTTGGCCAGGTAGTCCAGCGCCGCCTGAACACCGCCCTTGCGATGCGGAACACCGGCCAGGCCGAGCCCCATTTCGACGCCGGCCAGCGTCCCGCACAGCATCAAATCGTTGAAACTGCCCAGATGGCCAATCCGGAAAATCTTGCCCGCCACCTTGCCCAAGCCTTGTCCGAGCGACATGTTAAAACGCTCCAGCACGATCTTTCGGAAGGCATCGGCGTTATGTCCGTCCGGCATCACAACCGCTGTCAGCACCGAACTGTACTCAGCCGGGTTGAGGCACAGAATATCCAGACCCCAGGCGCGCACCGCGCAGCGCGTTGCCTCGCCGTGACGCAGATGGCGTGCGAACACAGCGTCTAGCCCTTCCTCGAACAGCATGGCCAGCGCTTCATGCAGGCCGTAGAGCAGATTGGTGGCCGGCGTGTAGGGAAAATAGCCGGTCGGACTGATCGCCAGCATCGCTTCCCAATCCCAATATGAACGCGGCAGCGCGGCCGTTTTGGAGGCAGCGCGCGCCTTCGCGCTGATCGCATTGAACGACAAACCAGGCGGCAGCATCAAGCCTTTTTGCGAGCCGGCAACGGTGACATCAACGCCCCATTCATCGTGCCGGTAATCAATCGAGGCCAGCGATGAAATCGTATCCACCATGAATAGCGCCGGATGACCACAATGGTTGATTGCCTGGCGTATCTGGCTGATGGGGCTGGTGACGCCGGTCGAGGTTTCGTTATGGACGACGCACACCGCCTTGATTTCATGCCCTTTATCGGCGGCCAGTCGAGCTTCGATCTGTGCCGGATCGGCACCGTGGCGCCAGTCGCTCGGCAGGAATTCGACTTTGAGGCCCAGTTTCTCCGCCATTTTTTTCCAGAGCGAGGCAAAGTGTCCGGTCTCGGCCATCAGCACCAGATCGCCGCTCGACAAGGTATTGACCAGCGCCGCTTCCCAGGCACCGGTGCCCGATGCCGGATAGATCACGACATCGGCTTGGGTTTTGAATACTTTCTTCAGACCGGCCAGAACCGTTTTGCTCAGCACCGCGAATTCGGGGCCGCGATGATCGATCGTCACGTTGTCGATCGCACGCAGCACGCGGTCGGGGACATTGGTCGGTCCGGGGATTTGCAGGAAGTGGCGGCCAGCGGGGTGGGAATCAAGCGTCAACATAAATTACGGGCTCCGTGAATGCGTGCAATTTTTGCATACAAAATGCATTTGTCAATAGTGCTTATCCCTTAACTTCTGTTTAACGAACGTCTTTTTGCATACAATCTTTTACTATGAACGCTGAAGTCATCCCTGTTACACGCGCCGCCCTGCATCAGCAGGTGGCGCACAGCCTGCGCCAGATGCTGGTTGAAAACCGCATTGTGCCGGGTGCCAAACTCAATGAGCGCGAGCTCAGCGAGGTTCTCAAGGTCTCACGTACGCCGCTGCGCGAGGCCATCAGGATGCTGGCCGCCGAAGGCTTGGTCGAGTTGCTGCCCAATCGCGGTGCTGTTGCCGTGGAGCTGTCCGATGCTGATGTGCTCAATACCTTTGAGGTGATGTCGGGCCTGGAAGCACAGTCGGGCGAGCTGGCCGCGCAGCGCATCACCGATGCCGAGCTGGCCGAGATCAAGGCCATGCATTACGAGATGCTGGCCACCTACACGCGGCGCGATCTGCCCGCCTACTACCGCTTGAACGCCGCCATTCACAGCGCGATTAATGCCGCCGCTCAAAACCCGGTGCTCACCGCGGTCTACAAGCAGGTCAATGCCCGGCTACAGGCTTTACGTTTTCGTTCCAATCAGGACGGCGACAAATGGGGCGCGGCAGTACAGCAGCACGAGCAGATGATTGAAGCGCTGAGCACGCGCAACGCAGCCGCCATGCGGGCCTTGTTGGTGACCCACATCAACAACAAGCGCGATGTCGTGATCAAACAACTGCGCACGACCAGCCAGACGGCCCCTTAGTCGGGCCCGTTTTCCGACCAAGGCATGAACCTACCATGAACCCGCCATTGTCCCTGAAAGTGACGCAGGAGACTGCCGCACACGCCTATGAAGACGTCGCACGGGTGAGCAACGAAGTGGCTGGCCGACTGGCGACCAGGCTGGCAAGCGAGACCCGCGGCGAAGTACTCTTTTCCCCCGCTGACCGCGGCCGCTACGCCACTGACGCTTCGATTTACCAGGTGCTGCCGGTGGGCGTGTTTGTGCCGCGTAGTACGGACGATGTGAAACTCGCGCTTGATATCTGCCGGGATTTGCGCGTGCCCATCGTTCCGCGCGGCGGCGGCACCAGCCAGTGCGGGCAAACGGTGGGGACCGGACTGGTGATCGACCATGCCAAGCATGTTCGCAACATTATCGAAATCGATATTGACCAGCGCGGGGTTGAGGTCGAGCCCGGTGTCGTGCTCGACCATCTGAACGCCGTGTTGAAAGAGCATGGCCTCTGGTACCCGGTGGACGTCTCCACCAGCGCGCAGGCCACGCTGGGCGGCATGGCCGGAAACAACTCGTGCGGCAGCCGCAGCATTGCCTACGGCAACATGGTGCACAACGTGCTGGGCGCGCAAGTGTGGACCTCCGACGGCCAGCTGCTGCCGCTCGGCCCCTACGCCAGCAGCAGCGGCAAAAGCCGCGCACTGGGCGACTACGTTCGTACGCTGGCGGCGCAGCTGCAACCTGCCATGCGCGAGCACTGGCCCAAAGTCATGCGCCGCGTCGGTGGCTACAACCTTGATATTTTCGACAATCAGAGCGAGCGGCCCTACAGCGCTGACGGTTCGGTCAACCTGGCACACTTGGTTGTGGGCAGCGAAGGCACACTGGCGCTGACCAAGTCCCTGACGCTGCAACTGAGCGAATTGCCCAGGGCAAAAGTGCTGGGGGTGGTGAACTTTCCCACCTTTTACCGGGCCATGGACGCGGTGCAGCACATCGTCAAACTCGGCGAAGGCAGCCTCACGGCAGTCGAGTTGGTTGACCGCACGATGATTGATCTGTCGCTGCGGAACCCGGCGTTTGCGTCCACCATTCGCAGCGCGCTGATAGGCCGGCCCGAGGCTATTTTGCTGGTGGAATTCTCTGGCGCCAGCAAGGCCAGACTGCTGCCGCAGCTCAAGCGACTGGGTGAACTGATGGGCGAGCTGGCTCTGCCCGACTCGGTGGTTGAAATGACGGACGATGCGCCGCAGAAAAACCTGGGGGAAGTGCGCAAGGCCGGACTCAACATCATGATGAGCCTCAAGGGCGATGGCAAGCCGGTCAGCTTTATTGAAGATTGCACCGTGCCGCTGGAGCACCTGGCCCAGTACACCGACGCATTAACCGAAGTTTTCAAAAAATGCGGCACAAAAGGCACCTGGTATGCGCACGCCTCCGTTGGCACGCTGCATGTGCGGCCGATTCTGGACATGCGGCGTGAGGGTGCTACCAAAATGCGCGCGATTGCCGAGGAGGCGTCCGAACTGGTGCGCAAATTCAAAGGCGCCTACAGCGGCGAACACGGCGACGGCCTGAGCCGCGGCGAGTGGATCGCATGGCAGTTCGGCCCTCAAATCAATGAGGCCTTTGCCAAAATCAAGCAGGCGATGGACCCTTTGAGCCTGCTCAGCCCGGGCCGCATCATCAACCCGCCCAGGATGGACGACACGCGGCTGATGCGATTTGCGCCGGGTTACCAAGTCACGCCAATTCAAACTGCCCTTGATTGGCGCGCTTGGGACGTGCAGAACGACCCGGTTACCGAACAAGTCAGCGCAGCGGGCAGCGGCGCCGACCCGGCGCAGGGTCTGGCCAAAGCCGTGGAGATGTGCAACAACAACGGCCACTGCCGCAAGTTCGACGCCGGCACCATGTGCCCCAGCTACCGCGTGACCCGCGACGAGAAACATTCGACTCGCGGCCGCGCCAACACGCTACGCCTGGCTCTGTCGGGCCAGCTTGAGGGCCTGAATGACCAGGACGCCTTCACCAGTGCAGCCGTGCAGGAAGCAATGGAGCTGTGCGTGGTCTGCAAGGGCTGCAAGCGCGACTGCCCGACCGGCGTCGATATGGCCAGGATGAAGGTGGAGTTTTTGTACCACTATAAAACCAGGCACGGCTACACACTGAAGGACAAACTGGTCGCCTACCTGCCGGACTATGCCCACTGGGCCAGCCGCCTGGCCCCGCTGCTGAATCTGCGCGATCGAATTCCAGGCTTGGCGGCCTTGAGCGAGAAGCTGACCGGCTTTTCCGCCAAGCGCACATTGCCTCAGTGGCAGACGCAGACGTTCTTCAACTCGCCACCTCGCAGTGCCACCCGCGAAGAGGTGCTGGTCGCCAGCAAACCGGTGGTGCTGTTTGTTGACACCTTTAACGGAACGTTTGAATCAGACAACGCAAGTTCCGCCTTGAAAGTGCTGCAAGCCGCTGGCTATACCGTGCACGTAGCTGCCAAAAACGTAGCCGACGGCAAACACCTTTGCTGTGGCCGTACCTACCTGGCCAGCGGCATGGTGCACCAAGCCAAAGCCAAGGCGCGCGAATTGATCGCCGCGCTGCTGCCCTTTGCCGAACAAGGCATCGCCATTGTCGGGCTGGAGCCTTCCTGCCTCTTGACCCTGCGCGACGAGATACTGGTGATGGGGTTGGGCGAAGCGGCCCACACCATCAGTAAGCAGGCGCTGTTGTTTGAAGAGTTTCTGGCACGCGAAGCTGCTGCCGGCAAACTGGACGAACTGAAGGCCAAGCTCAGACCCGTTGGGCAGGCCATCTTGCTGCACGGCCATTGCCACCAGAAAGCTTTTGGCGCGGTGAGCCCCATCATCGATGTGCTTAAACTGATTCCTGGTGCCCAGCCGGAGCTGATCAAGTCCAGTTGCTGCGGCATGGCCGGCAGCTTCGGCTTTGAGAGCAGCCATTACGAGGTGTCCATGCAGATGGCCGAACTCAGTCTGTTGCCGGCTATTCGTACGCAGCCCGAGTCAATCGTGGTGGCCGACGGCACCAGCTGCCGTCACCAGATCCGTGATGGGGCACAGCGCGAGGCGATTCACGTGGCGTTGTTGTTGGCACGGCAATTACGGGCTTAG
>JADGRK010000164.1 GCA_017880985.1 Rhodoferax sp.
ATTCGCAAACCCGAAGAGCTGTTTGACGATGAACACCTGCTGGCCACCGGTGGTCTGGCAGACATTACCTTGCCCGATGGCGAGCGTGCCGGGCAAACCGTGCAGACCGCGCTGTTCCCTTTCACCATGGGCGGCCAGCGTCTGGGCGTGCGCACGTCACCGCCGACTCTGGGGCAGCACACGGAACCATTGCTGACCGGACTGGGATACAGTGCAGAGGCGGTGCAGGTGCTGCGTAGCGGGCATGTGGTGACCTGAGAAAACCAGCATCAGTCAGGGAAGTCTGGTTGAAAAAGTAGAATCAAATTATTGGGAATGACGTTACTTTGTCTGGCCTGCGCCAGCGAGGCACTCACGCTCCGACGCATTCGGGGTGCCTCTTGCTGCTTCCAATATTGCCGCCGCGCCGGACAAGAACAAGGCCGGGGGCGCTCCAGCGGCCAGTCCCGATTGAAGCTTGACCGGCTGGCTATGTTTTCAGATCGCGTCGCGAACGTCAGAAACGGCGTCAAACACGCAGCAATGATGCCGTGCACTGTGTTCTGTGACTCCAAAGAGCCACCACCCAACCTCACCTGCCCCGCGCCGCCTCCGCTTCATCATGGCTTGCAGGAGATTGGACACAGCCCTACCCACCCGGTTTTTTCGTCTGGTGCTGGCAGTAGGGAGCGCGAGAAAAATATAGCCGGCTATGTGCGTTGGCGTCCAGACGCTGCAATGTGATGACCGTTACATTGCAGATGGGTACACCCAAGGCCCCCGCGCTTTCCTTCCCTGAACGCGGCCCGCAAGGGTTAGTCCAGCCTTACCGCTGGGCTTTTTTTGGCCTGAGAAGACGTGGCATGACAGCCCCATTGACAGGACCGCTGCGTGCGGGTTTCTTTGATTCGTTTGAGAATTGTCAAGCCTTGCGTTTTGGGAAATGGACAGACTGTTAATTGTTGTAAGACGTAGCTGCAACCTGAGCGGCAAGACCATCAGCACCAAGGATATTCAAATGAGCTTCACCACTTTAATCGTAGCCGTGTTCGTAGCTGTTGCCTGCATCGCTGCTGCAGTTGCCCTGATGCGCCTGTTCGACGTGAAGGACGCGACCGCGGAGCAAGTCCAAGCCGAGACCGAGATGCTGCTGGCGCAGGTCAACCGGGAAGTAAAGATCACCCGCCGCGTGCGGGCCGGAACGTTGGGGAGTACGACATGAGTCAAGTTCCTGCACTTCACCTCCCTGATAGAGCGATCCAAGACGGCAAAGATTTTATCAACGTAGAGGCAATTTTCCCAACAATTGCCAAAGAAATAAGGCTGCTTTGAGGTTGCCCTGAATTTGTTGCTCTCATTCAGGAATTGCAGAGCAATAATGCGGACGCTCCCGAGCGGGCTTCCCGGTCGGTGTATTGTTTGCGTTGAATGAACTTGAATCTAGACGCAAAGCCTTTATCCGCGCTTGGTGCGCAAGGGCAAAAGTATCTGGAATATTTGAAGTTAAAGCGTTCACGATGTGACCACGCGTGGCTGGAAAGAGCTTACCCCAGCCTGATCCGCTGGTTTTTTTCGTCTGCTGGCTACATGCGACAGAAACCGACACAAACAAAAAAGTCTGCTAACAATTAAGTAGCATGCTTTCTATATCCCATGAGGGCTAAACTGGTGGCCTGGGGCGGAATCGAACCACCGACACAAGGATTTTCAGTCCTCTGCTCTACCGACTGAGCTACCGGGCCAGAGCGGCAAATTATAGCAGTATCGCTACCGTTTGCGAGAGCAGTAGCTCAGGCCAGGCTACGCTTGCCACGCGTCAGATCAACGCCCAATTGCTTGAGTTTGCGATAAAGGTGTGTCCTCTCCAGCCCGGTTTTCTCTGCCACCCGAGTCATGGAACCATTTTCTTTGGCGAGATGGTATTCGAAGTAGGCTTTTTCAAATTCGTCGCGGGACTCACGCAGCGGCTTGTCAAGCTGAAAGCTCTGCAGCGCTTGGGGCCCCGCCTCGACTGATACAGACCCGGATTGGCCAGGCATGGCCGAAGCGTCAAGCACCTGCAAGACAGATGTGGTCATCAGAGGCACTGCCGGTTTTCGGATCGCGCCCCGCGCCAGCGCTTGCTCAACCGCTTTGAGCAGCTTTTGCAAAGTGATGGGTTTTTCCAGGAACGCCAAAGCACCGATCTTGGTCGCCTCCACTGCGGTATCGATGGTTGCATGTCCGCTCATCATGATCACTGGCATGGTCAGCGCGCCGGTGGCCGACCACTCCTTGAGAAGGGTCACGCCATCGGTGTCTGGCATCCAGATATCGAGCAACACCAGATCGGGGCGCTCCCGCAAACGGGCAGCGCGAGCTTGCGCTGCGGTTTCTGCCACTTCGACGCTGTGCCCTTCGTCGTTGAGGATTTCCCACAACAGATCGCGGATGCCGAGTTCGTCGTCAACCACCAGTATATTTGCCATGATTCAGTGCGTCCCTTGGGTGTGCTGATGTCGTCCGGCTAACCCGGTACAACATTCTCCACCACGAATGATAACGACACTTGAGCACCCACGACTCTACCGTCCAGGATTCGGTTGGTGATATCTACGCGCGCACCATGCTCGTCGGCGATCTTTTTGACCACCGCCAAGCCCAGTCCTGTTCCCCTGGCTTTGGTGGTGACATAGGGTTCAAACGCGCGTTTGAGGATGTCTTGCGGAAAACCGGTGCCACAGTCGAGCACACTCAGTCGAACCCGCCCAGCGCTTTCAAGCCACTGGGTTTTGATGGTCACGCAGTGATCGTCGTCCGTGTTGCCAGTGGATTCTGTGGCGTCTTGGGCGTTTTGGACCAGGTTATGCAACACTTGACGCAATTGCTGGACATCTCCTTGCACTCGCGGCGCTCGTGGGTCAAGTGCCACCCGCACGGGTATGCGCGAGGTTTCGTTGTCGTACAGATGCCATACTTCGGACACCAGGGCATTCAAGTCAATCGCTTTGAGTTCCGCCGCTGGCAGTCGCGCATAGTCCCGGAATTCATTCACCAGACGCTTCATGGCATCGACCTGATCAACGATGGTTTTGACTGATTTGGTGAGCAGTGCCTGCTCTGGTTCAGCCAACTTGCCAGTCAGTTTCATTGCCAGGCGCTCGGCGGATAACTGGATGGGTGTCAACGGGTTCTTGATCTCATGTGCCAGGCGCCGGGCGACTTCGCCCCACGCCTGAGCTCGCTGTGCAGACACAATTTCAGAAATATCATCAAACACCAAAAGTCTTGTAGCCCCTGGGAGTTCTGCACCACGCGCTACCAGAACTAGGGCATTTTTGGCTTGTCTGCCAGCCAATTCGACGGCGGTGTTGCCGAGCTCAAAAGACTGCTGCCAGTGATCCAGTCCATGTTCGTGGTTTAAGGTCAAAAAAGAATCAAACTGGGCTTGAACATTTTTTCCAAATGCCTGAAGTCCCTCAATTTCGGCCAGGCGCTGCCCGACACAGGATGCCAGCGGTACCCGCAGAATACGGGTGGCCCCCGGATTGGATGACACGATGACACCCTGTGCATCAAGCACCATAACCCCGGCCGTGAGGTTGTCCAGAATGGTCTGCAGATTGGCGCGTGCTGCATTGACCTGAGCCATGCTGGTCTGAACTGCTTGTCGGGCATCCGAGAGCTGCTGCGTCATGTCGGCAAACGAACGGGTCAAGCCATCGAGCTCATCGCGTCCGCGCAGGGACGCTTTTGGCGTCAAATCACCGGCCGCTACCTGCTGCACACCGTCGGCCAGCAAAAGCAGCGGGCGCGCAATCTGGTTGCCAAAGACAACCGCCAGCAGCACAGCCCCAAACACGGCCAGAAACAGGCTGAGCGTCAAAGTTCCGATGTACATGCGGCGCAAGCCCTCACGCGCCAGTGCCCGCTCCTGATACTCCCGATTGGCTTGTGTGACGGCTAGCGCGTTGGCCACCAGCGTTGGCGGCAAGACCTGCGTGACCAGAAGAAAACGCGGTGCACCGAGCAAACCTAAACTGGTGCTTGACACCAGAACCAGCGCTTTGATACGTGCGTCGACCAGCACACCTGGCGACGCCTCATCAAGTCCCTCGATCCAGGTGACGGACCTCTGAACGCGGGCATTGCGGAACTGTTGTTGGCTTGGGCGCTCAGGATTGAGTTGGTAGCGGGCTTGACCGGCAGCGGCAATCAACTGTCCTGAGGCGCTCCAGAGTATCAGGTCGCTGGATCCCAACTGTTCTCGGGCGCGCTCAAGCGGCAGCGCGGCACTGAGGTCGGGTGTATCGGCCAGCTGCAGCGCCGAGGCACGTGCCTTGCTGGCTAATTCGCTGGAGAGGGCCTCCAACGTGACGCGTCCGAGATTGAGGCCCGCCTCCAAAGCGCCTTCCACCTTGACATCAAACCAGCTTTCAATCGAACGCGACACGAACTGGTAGGACACCACATAGATCAGGACCCCTGGGGCAAACCCGGCCAAAGCAAATATCACCGCTAACTTGACCAACAGGCGACTGCCAAATTTGCCTTGGCGCAATCGCCTGATCAAGCGGTAGGCAATCCATAGGATGACGGCCAGCAGGAGACCTGCCACCACGACGTTGAGCACAAACAGGCGGGCATAGTTGCGCTCGTACATGTCGCGATTGGTGGTCGCCTGGGTCAGCAGGAACAATAGCACCAGTCCGATTGCCACCATGGCAGCCAGACCGGCACTCACGGTCCAACGCAAGGCGCGGGAACCTTTCAGGGAAAATCGCTGATGTGCAGCGCTGGCGCGCCCTGCGCCGCTCACTTGGTGTTCTCCAATGCCAATAGCTGGCTCGACGAGACCGAAATATTCCAGTCGGTCTGACCCAGCATGCCAATTTGAAATGGGCGCGGTAGCTGGGACAGATCCAGCCGAAAACGGAACTCGACCAGATGGCGTTGTTCAAGATCAAGGTCCGAAACATCGGCAATTTTCCAGCGCGACAGCCGTTGCACCGCCGCCAATGCGTCGGGCAATGCCTCAAAGTTCTGATTCAGAACCAGACCCAACCCGGCATTGGTGATCAGGCCTGAGGCCACATTCAACCGCCAGCGGCGAGTCAGCGGTTGGTAGGCCAGCCGCATGTGACGCTCGGTGCTCGCCACCTTCTTGTTCGTCCAGTACCAGCGTTCGCGCAGCACATCCGCTTCGGCTACGAAAACCATGGCAACACCCTTGAGAAGCGCCTCCTCGACCGCCGCTGACAACTCGAAATTGACGGTGGCGCTCAATAGAATGGCATCGTCGGCGCGCTCAAGCTTGAAGAGGGATATTTCTGCCGTCGGCGACTGCGCCCGCACTGTCTCTGGCTGACCCCATAACAGGCAGGCACAGGCCAACAGCCCGATCAGGTCGGGCCGTGTGCTTTTCCAGCAATGCGTAATAAAAGCCGTCATGGTCACAAGCCAGATTGTCCGGGACTGTGTGGCCGTTTGCGCCGTTATGGGGTAATAAATGCCCGGGGGAAGGCAGCAAGGTCGCCTCGGTGTTGTTGGCAAGAAACGTTTGTATCTGATCTTCACCTTCTGCCCGGAAAACAGAGCAGGTGCAGTAAAGCAGTCTGCCACCGGGTTTAAGCAAGACCCACAAGGCTTTGAGCAGCCTGGCCTGTGTCGTAACAAGCTGGGCAATATCAGACTCGCGTCGCAACCAGCGCACGTCGGGATGGCGTCGCACAATGCCTGAAGCAGAGCAAGGGGCGTCCAGCAAGATGCCATCAAAAGGCTGGCCGTCCCACCAGGTCGCTACATTGGCCGCGTCTGCCACCAGAACCTGTGCCCGCAGCCCCAGCCGATCCAGGGTTTCGTGAATTCGGGTGCAGCGTGCTGCGTCAATATCCAGGGCCGTTACTGCGCAGTCCGACAGCTCCAGCAAATGCGCAGTTTTACCGCCGGGGGCGGCACAAGCGTCCAGCACTCGCAGCGGTTGGCTTGATGCCAGGCCAGACAACAGCAGACCGGCCGCAAGTTGCGCTGCAGCGTCCTGTACCGACACCAGCCC
>JADGRK010000165.1 GCA_017880985.1 Rhodoferax sp.
GCAGTTTGATTGCCAGGCCAACGATGCAAGTCTTTTCGGCCGTACTCCGTTATTGCGACACAACCCACAAACATCCCGCCCTAAGCGGATGGTCAAAAGAACCTACCCGAATTCAGAAAGAATTCGGACGGCTTTCAATCGGTTCTAACCCAAATTCAAACAGGGCGAACACCCGATCCGCAATTTCCTGAGCATTGAGTTCTCCGCCCGGCCGATACCACCTGGCCAGCCAGTGCATGGCGCCAAAAATCGAAAACGCCGTGATTTTGGTGTCGCAAGGCGTGATCGAGCCGTCTTGTATACCCTCCTCCAGCAGTTTTCTGACGAAAGTGTCCAAAAGCCGGAAGGTCGGGGTCAATTCATCCCGGCTTGATTGCGCCAGAGGGCCCAAACCTGACAACACCATGCACTTTGCGAAGACTCCCGTCATCGCCTTCGTGTATTGGCTTACGAAGATCCTGAGTTTTTCAAGCCCACTCATGCCAGACTGTTCAGCCAGGGTCATGGCCGGCGTGAATTCGATGACTGCCTGATTCAGGATTTGGAGGAGGATGTCGTCCTTGTTCTTGACGTAGTAGTAAAGGCTGGGTTTGGTGACGTTCAGGCGCTTGGCCAAATCGTTAAGCGAGGTCTCGTAGAAGCCGCGCTCGTTGAAGAGTTCTGCCGCTGTGCGCAAAATGGCAAAGCGCTTCAACCCGCCCTGTTCGTCCCTGCTCTGAATTTCACTACCCCAGCGGGCCGTGCTCGACTCGGCCGGAGAGGGGCTTGGGTCGAGCGTGGCTGGATGGGGTTTTGCGTTTCGCTTGACAGTCTTCATTGGCGGCAATTTTAGCAGTAAGGGTAAGTACCTATTGGACATGTTACTTACTGGACGGTAACATATAATCTGTCTATCTTAAACCATATGCGCATCAATTGGCAATGCTGAAAGGAAGAATCACCATGTACCTCACCCAAGGCCTGCACCGGGCAGTGCAACAGAAGCCAAACGACATCGCCACCATCTTTCAGGGCAGAAAGCGCACCTTCGGCGAAATCGCCGCTCGGGTCGCGAAGCTGGCCGGCGCCTTGCAGGGGCTCGGTCTGAAAACCGGTGACCGGGTCGGCATGCTGTCGCTCAATTCCGATCGCTACCTTGAATACTACTTGGGCGTCTACTGGGCCGGCGGTGCTGTCAACCCGGCCAATATTCGCTGGACCGCAGCCGAGATTGCCTATTCCCTTGACGACTGCGAAACAGCGATTCTGATCGTTGACGACACCTTCAAAGCGATGGCGCAGGGACTGAAAGAAACCTGCAAGTCGCTCAAGGTGCTGATTCATGCGGGCGATGGCGAGCCGCCGTTAGGCATGCTGTCGTACGAGGCGCTGATTGCGGATGCGGCGCCAGTCGAGGACGCCTACCGCAGTGGCAGCGACCTGGCGGGTGTCTTCTACACCGGCGGCACCACCGGCTTTCCAAAGGGCGTGATGCTGTCCCACACCAATCTGGCAAGCAATTGCCTGACCATACTGGCCAATGGCGTGGTCGCGCCAGACAGCGTGGGTCTGCACGCCGCACCGATGTTCCATCTGGCAGATGGCGCCTTCATGAACGCCCTGCTAGCAGCCGGAGCGACCCATGTGATGATTCCCAGTTTCACCCCGGTTGGTGTGATGCAGGCGATCCAGGGCGAGCAGGTCTCTGCGAGTCTGCTGGTGCCGACCATGATCCAGATGCTGGCGGATCATTCGGACGTGGGTCAATACAAGCTGAACAGTCTAAAGTGTGTTTTGTACGGCGCCTCGCCGATCAGCGAAGCCGTGCTTGACCGCGCCATGAAGGCACTGCCTTCGGCGGCCTTCTGCCAAGCCTACGGAATGACAGAGCTTTCGCCCGTCGCCAGCCTGCTGCTACCCAAATATCATCTGCCCGAGCAGCGTTCACTGGGCAAAATGCGATCGGCCGGTACCGCATGCACGCTGGCTGAGATTCGCATTGTGGATCCCGACGGGAAAGAGGTGCCGCTGGGAACGGTCGGTGAGGTTGCGGTGCGCGGCCCGGGCGTCATGCTTGGCTACTGGAACAAGCCTGCTGAGACCGCTGCCGCAGTTCGCAACGGATGGATGCACACCGGTGACGGTGGCCGCATGGACGAGGACGGCTTTGTTTTCATCGTCGACCGGCTCAAGGACATGATCGTGACCGGCGGCGAGAACGTCTACAGCATCGAGGTCGAGAACGCTGTGCTCAAGCACCCGGCCGTGGCCATGTGCGCCGTGATCGGCATACCCGACGAGCAATGGGGCGAGCTGGTGCATGCCTCCGTCGTCCTCAAGCCTGGCGTGCAGACTACGGCAGACAGCATCATCGAACACTGCAAGACGCTGATCGGCAACTACAAATGCCCGCGCAGCGTTGCTTTCCTGGAGGCTTTGCCGTTGTCCGGAGCTGGCAAGATCTTGAAAAACAAGCTGCGTGAGCCGTTCTGGAAGGACAAGCAACGCAACGTTGCTTAAGCAGTCGGCCGCATCAGCATCCCATGACGCCGGTGCGTGCGCACCGGTAAGAAATAACATTTTCCAAAAGGAGTAATCACTATGTCAGAGCAAGTTTTAGTCGCCGGAGTCGGCATGATTCCGTTCAAGAAACCCGGAGCCAGCCTGCCCTATTTTGAAATGGGCGCAGAGGCCATCCGGCTCGCCCTGGCCGACGCCGGGTTTGGCTTTGAGCAGGTGCAGCAAGCCTACGCCGGCTACGTCTACGGCGACTCGACCTCCGGGCAGCGCGCGCTCTATGAGGTCGGCATGACCGGCATTCCGGTCGTCAATGTCAACAACAACTGCTCTACTGGCTCCACCGCGCTGTTTCTGGCTCGCCAGGCGATTGCAAGCGGCGCCGTTGATTGCGCTCTGGCTGTCGGCTTCGAGCAGATGCAGCCAGGCGCCTTGAGCAGCCACTGGACGGACCGGCCCAGCACGTTTGCCAAATTCGACACGTTATGTGACGAAATTGCCGGTGGCGCCGGATTGCCCCTGGCCTTGCGCTATTTCGGCGGCGCCGGCCAGGAACACATGCAGAGGTACGGCACCAAGCTGGAAACCTTTGCCAAGATCCGGGCCAAGGCGAGTCGGCATGCCGTCAACAATCCACTGGCGCTGTTTCGCACCGAAATGAGCGAAGAGGATGTGATGCAGTCGCCCGCCCTGTGGCCGGGCGTGCTGACCCGCACCATGGCCTGCCCGCCGACCTGCGGTGGCGCAGCAGCACTGCTGGTGTCGCGCGCCTTTGCGAAAAAACACGGCCTCTCGCCCAAGGTGCAGATATTGGCGCAGAACATGACGACCGACTTCAGCAGTTCCTTCGAGTCCAGATCGATGATCGATCTGGTCGGTTTCCAGATGACCACCACGGCAGCCAAAGAAGTCTACGAGCAGGCCGGCATCGGACCGGACGACGTGGACGTCTGCGAACTGCACGACTGCTTTGCACAGAATGAATTGCTGACCTACGAAGGCCTGGGCTTTTGCCCGGTCGGCGGTGCCGAGCGCTTTGTCGAAAGCGGCGACAACACCTATGGCGGAAAGGTCGTCACCAACCCTTCGGGCGGCCTGCTGTCCAAGGGTCACCCGCTGGGCGCGACTGGCCTGGCACAGTGCTACGAGCTGACGCGGCAACTGCGCGGCGGTGCCGAAGGCACACAGGTCAAGGGCGCCAGGATCGCCCTGCAGCACAACCTGGGTCTCGGTGGCGCAGCCGTGGTCACGCTGTACGGTCAAGTCTGAGGAGACAGCATGCTGGACAAATCCTACATAGGAAGAAATCTGGGTCGCATCACGACCGAAGTCGAAAAGGGGCGCCTGCGCTTCTTCGCCAAGGCGATTGGCGAAACAAACCCGGTCTACACCGACGAAACAGTTGCCAAGGCAGCGGGCTATCGTTCGCTGCCAGTGCCGCCGAGCTACTTCTTCTGCCTGCAGATGATTGATGATCCGGATCCAACCTCCTGGATCACCGACCTCGGCGTCAACCTGCAAAACATCCTGCACGGTGAGCAGAGTTTTGAATACCTGGAGATGGCCTTCGCCGGTGACAGCTTGACCTTCGAGTCGCGCGTGACCGACATTTACGACAAGAAAGGCGGTGCACTGGAATTTCTTGTGACTGAGAGCACCTGCGTCAACCAGTCAAACAAAGTCGTCGTCAAGATGAAGTGCACCACCGTCATCCGCAATCCGGGAGCTGGCAAGAAATGAGCAATCCGCAATTCAATTCGGTCGAGGTCGGCACCTTGTTGCCGAGCCTGGTTCTGCCGCCGTTGAACCGCACCACGCTGGCGCTATATGCTGGTGCCTCGGGCGACCATGTGCCCTTGCACATCGACATCGACTTTGCACGCAAAGCCGGCATGCCCGACGTCTTCGGCCACGGCATGCTGACCGTGGCCTGGCTCAGCCGCATCCTGACCGGCTGGGTCAGCCAGCATCTGATTCGCAAGCTCGATGTCCGCTTTATCGGCATCACGCACCTCTACAACGAGGTGACTTGCAGCGGGCGTGTCGTCGAAAAGCTGGAACAGGATGGCGAGCACCGGGTGCGCGTCGAGATTCAGGCCTGCAACCAGTACGGCGACAAGAAGGTGGTGGGCGAGGCGCTTATCGCCTTGCCCTAAACCCAGTCGCAACACCGATTAACTGACAAAACACTGGAGAATAGACATGAGCAAGAAAGTAGATGGCAAAGTCGCCTTGGTCACCGGCTCCGGCCGCGGCATTGGTCGTGAGGTGGCCCTGAAACTGGCCTGTGAGGGTGCACGCCTGGTGGTGAACGATCTTGACAAAGAGGTCGCCTTCCAGGTGGTCGAAGAAATCAAAGCCGCGGGTGGTGATGCCGTCGCCTGCCCCGGCAGCGTGACCGCGCCCGATTTTGCCGAGCGCCTGATCAAGACCGCGGTCGATCATTACAAAGGCATCGACATCATCGTCAACAACGCCGGCTATACCTGGGACAACGTGATCCAGAAGATGAACGACGAGCAGTGGTATGCGATTCTGGACTGCCACCTGACGGCGCCGTTCCGAATCCTGCGCGCTGCGCAGCCGGTGATACGCGCGCTTAGCAAGGCCGAGCAGGAAGCGGGCAAGGAAGTGTTTCGCAAGGTGGTGAACATCTCGTCCATCGCGGGCACCGCCGGCAACGCGGGGCAGGCCAATTACTCTTCAGCCAAAGCGGGCGTGCTTGGCCTGACCAAGGCCTTGTCCAAGGAGTGGGGACGCATGAAAGTCAACGTCAATGCCGTCGCCTTTGGTCTGATCAACACACGGCTGACAGAAGCCACGGCGGATGGCGATGCCAAGATCGATATCGAAGGTCGCGCCATAAAAGTCGGTGTCAACCCGGGCCTGATGAAGCAGATGGAGGCCATGATCCCGCTGGGCCGTGGCGGCACGCCAGCCGAGGCCGCCGGCGCCGTCTTTTTGTTCTGCATCCCGGAGTCCAATTACATCTCGGGCCAGGTGCTGGTGTGTGGCGGTGGCTTTGAATGAACTCGACCGATAAATCATGATCGCACGCACACTTTTTGACTCTGACCACGAAGCCTTCCGCGACAGTTTTGCCCGCTTTCTGCAAAAGGAGGTTGCCCCGTTCTATGAACAGTGGGAGGACCAGGGTTACGTGGACCGGGAACTTTGGCGCAAGGCCGGTGAAAACGGCTTTCTATGCATGTCCATCCCGGAAGAGTACGGGGGTTCTGGCGCCGACAAACTTTATTCGGTCGTGCAGATGGAGGAGATCGCGCATGCCGGTTTTGCCGGTTTGCTGGGCCTGACGCTGCACAGTGAGATTGTGGCGAAGTACATCCTGAACTACGGCACCGAAGAGCAAAAACTCAACTACCTGCCCAAGATGGCCAGCGCGGAGATGGTGGGTGCGATTGCGATGAGTGAGCCCGGTGCCGGTTCGGATCTGCAGGGCATCAAGACCACCGCCATCAAACAAAGCGAT
>JADGRK010000166.1 GCA_017880985.1 Rhodoferax sp.
CCGTGCACATCCCGGTAACCGGGGGTCATATCGAGGGCATGCTGGAGCTGCCGGACAACGCGCAAGGCCTGGTGCTGTTTGCTCATGGCAGCGGAAGCAGCCGTCACAGCCCGCGCAACAACTATGTGGCCCGGGTGCTGCGCGAGGGCGGTATTGGAACACTGCTGATGGATTTGCTCACCCCCCAGGAAGACGCGGTATATGAAACACGTTTTGACATTGCCTTGCTGACGCGCCGTCTGCTCACCGCCACGCGCTGGCTACAGTCGGACAAATCCTCTGCAGACCTGCCTCTGGGCTACTTTGGCGCCAGCACTGGCGCCGCGGCTGCGTTGCAGGCCGCGGCGCAGCTGGGGCCGGATATTCGCGCCGTCGTTTCGCGTGGCGGACGTCCCGACATGGCGGGTAGTCGGGACCTCAAGAAAGTCGAGTCCCCGACCTTGCTGCTGGTGGGCGGGCACGATGATGTGGTGATTGAACTCAATCGCGAAGCCTATGCCCATCTTGGTTGCGAAAAGCAACTGTCCATCGTCCCGGGAGCAACCCACCTGTTCGAGGAGCCAGGAACGCTGGAGGAGGTGGCGCGGCAGGCCGCCGTCTGGTTCGGCCGGTACTTGAGTTGATAGCCGGGGGGCCCTGCGATTTCTACCGTCAGCGCCTAAGCACTCAAATCACTTCCTGTAATGGTGCCGGGCGCCATTTCGCCAGCCGGTTTTCCACCAGGGTCATCGCGTATTCTGCAGCCAGTGCCACGACCATGATGATCACGATCGCGGCGTACATGCCGGCCGCGTCAAACGAACCTTTGGCAACATTGATGAGCAGGCCAATGCCATAGCGGGCACCGACAAATTCGCCCACGATGGCGCCCACGATGGCGAAGCCAAAGCTCACATGCAAGGACGCAAAGATCCAGCTCATGGCGGACGGAATAACCACCGAGCGGGTGAGTTGCCAACCCTTGGCGCCAAGGATCTGGGCGTTGGCCAGCAGGTTGCGGTCCGCTTCCACCACGCCCTGGAAGGCATTGGAGAACACGACAAAGAACACCATGACAAACGACAGTGCCACCTTGGAGGTCAGGCCCAGGCCAAAGATCATGATAAAAATCGGTGCCAGCACGACCCGCGGCACCGAGTTGATGACCTTGATGTAAATCGAGAACACATCGGCCAGCATCCGGTTGCGCCCGAGGGCAATGCCCGCCACGATACCGGCAATCGACCCTGAGAAGAATCCCAATAAAGACTCCTCCATCGTGACCCAGAGATGGAACCAGAGTGGTCCTTCGGAGGTTCCGTCCACAACCCATTCCACCAGCCGCGCGATGATGGCCCAGGGACTTGAGTAGAAAAACACATCGATCAGCTTGAATCTGGTCGCCAGCTCCCAGCCCCCCAGAAAGACCACCAGGATGAAGTAGCGCCAAAAATAGACGGCAAATTTGCGCTTGCTTGCCGCCAGCGCGGCGGCGGTCTCGATTTCTGCATCAGAAGTACCGGGCTGAAAAACGATAGCCGTCGAAATAGTTGTATCTGTCATCTCAGTTCCTTAAACCACCAAAGCCTCTTCACGTGCCGCACCGCGCTGCACCTCGTCGCGCAGGTCTTCCCAAATGGTGCGGGAAATGTCGATGAACTTCTTGTCGTAGCGGATTTCACTGACAATTCGGGGCCGGGGAATATCGATGGTGTACACCGACTTGACGGTGGCTGGGCCCGAAGTCAAAACAAAAACCTTGTCGGCCAGGGCAATCGCCTCCTCCAGGTCGTGGGTGACAAACACGACTGAAGCTTTGGCTTGCGACCACAGACGCAGCAACTCATCATGCATCAGGACCCGGGTTTGCACATCCAGCGCAGAAAACGGTTCATCCATCAATAAGATTTGCGGCTCATTGATGAAGGTCTGCGCCAGCGAAACGCGTTTACGCATGCCACCGGAAAGCTGGTGGGGATATTTGGTCTCGTGTGCCGACAGGTGTACACGGGCCAGCCATTCCCGCGCTGCCGTATAGGCCTGTTCTGGCGCTACGCCCCGAAACAGCGGTCCCGCCACGACGTTATCAATCACACTGCGCCAGGGAAACAGCGCATCCGTCTGAAAGGTAAATCCGATCCGTGAATCGATGCCGGTTACCGGTTCACCCATCACCCGAACCTCACCCGCAGAGGGTTGCGCCAGACCCGTCACCAGGTTCAGGGTGGTGGACTTTCCACAACCGGTGGGTCCCACCACCGCCACGAACTCGCCCCGTGCCACGCTCATGTTGAAGTCCCGCAGCGCTGTCATGGACTTGCCGTCGGGGGTGATAAAGCGGCGGCTGACGTTGATCAGCTCAATCGCCGGGCTGTCGTTGCGAGGGGTCATGGTTTGTTCCGGCTTACTTGGCGTTCTTCACGAACTCAGTGGTGTAGGTTTTCGACAAGTCCACCGTCTTTCCTTTGACGTTCTTGGAGAATCCAGACAGCACGGCGAGCACGGTCTCGGGGCCACCCGCTGGCATCACGCCGTCAGGGGTGAACATGCTTTTGCCGTCAGCCAGCGCCTTGATATAGCCCTCTTTGTCAGCCACATAGAAGCCCTTGGGCATCTTCTCGGTGATCTCGGCCGCGCTGTGCGTGTTGATGAATTTGAGTGTTTTGACAAAAGCATTGGCAAGTTTTTGAACCGTCGGCCTGTTCTTTTCAACCCAGTCGGTCGCCATATACAGGGACGCCGCGGGATAAGTACCGCCCAGCGCCTGTTTGGTTTTTTCGATGGACCGCATATCAATCAGAACACGTGCCTCGCCGGTCTTGAGCAAACGCGAGATCGTAGGCTCGGTGGTCATGCCGGCCTGGATCTTGTCCTGTTGCATGGCTGCGATGAAGGTCGTGCCCGCTCCCACAGGAAGGGTGCTGAACTCGCCCAGCGGAACCCCGGACTTGACCATGAGGTATTGCGTGAGGAAATTGGTAGAAGAGCCCAAGCCGGTGACGCCCAGGCTCTTGCCACGCAGGTCGGCCATGGATTTGATTTCCGGGTGCTTGTTGGAAACCAGTTCGACTTCACCCGGTGCCTGGCTGAATTGCACCACTGATTCGACGTATTTGCCTTTGGTTTGCAGGTCCACGCAATGGTCGTAAAAGCCCACGACACCTTGCACCGCACCGGCCAGCATTTCGTTTTCCGCATCCACACCAGCGGCTTCGTTCAGCAGTTCCACGTCCAGGCCCTCGGCCTTGAAATAGCCCAGACCTTCAGCCAGCTTGGCGGGCAGGTAAATGTGCTTTTCGTAGCCGCCAATCACGATGGTCACTTTGTCGGCTGCCATGGCGGAGGAAGAGACAAGAACGATGGCCGCAAGACCCATCGCTTGAAAAAGACGATTCAGATTAAGACTGTTTTTCATAAAGTTTCCTTAAGTAAAGGGAGGAGCAACGATAAACACCCTGGACTTTCAACCCGCATTTAAGCTTTAGCTACTAGGGAAAACACTTGCTCTAGTTCTTGATTCTAAGAAAAAAAAGAAACGTGCCGTTTCCGGCACGCTTCAATACCCGCTATGAACGGGACCTTGGAGAAGCGTATCCGGGGTCGAATCAGAACTTGTAGCGCATGCCCAGGCCAAGTTCGTTTTGTGACGTGGCACCGTTGGCCTGTGCTGCCAGGTAACCGTCAGTGGTGTTCAGATGGTCAAAGGCCAGGTAAAACTCGGTCGCTTTGTCCAGGTGATAGAAGACGGAACCATAAACGGTGCTGCGGTCGCCAGAAGCCGTTGCTTTGATGGCGCTGGTGTCGCTGTAGGCGTTTTGCACATAGCCCGAGCCATTGACGCCGGCATTATCGGCGGTCATAACCTGGTAGCCCAGTTCATAGTCGAAGGCGCCGCCGGGGGTCAGTTTGGTGGAGATGGTCCAGGCATGGTCCTTGCGGTCGCCCAGACCAGCCGCCTGTTGAGCCGTGTAATTGAAATATCCGGCATTCAATCGAACCATCGGCCCAATCTGCACATTGCCACCAAACGAATACGACTGGTGCGTCAGGTTATTGATGTTGGCGTCAGTGGCGAAGCCCGCAATAGTGAAGCCATTACCGTTGTAGGCGAGCGAGCCGGTCTTGCTGGAGCCAGTGCCGAAGCTGCCGATCACGGTGCCAAATGAATAGGCAGCGCCGGCAACCAGTCCATTGGAAAACGCCTTCTTCCAAACGACGCCGTTGTTGATGCGGGTGCCGGTGGAGCTGCCCGCGTAGTAAATCAGCTGTTTGAAGTTGTTGGTGTTGGAATAACCACCTTCTTCAACCGATGCTTTGGCACTGCCATAGGGGTCGCCATAAACCGCGGAGGCTGCAGGGTCACGAGCCAGCGCGTTTTGCCGCCCAAAGGTCAGCTTGCCAAGCGACTTGCTTTCCAGGCCCAGCCATGCATCACGGTTGAAGAGGGTGCCGGGGGTGTCCATATTGCCGGTCTCGGACTCAAACTCGCTCTCAAGCCTGAAGATTGCCTTGAGGGCGTCGTCACCCTCGCCGGTTGCGTGCGAACCGGTCAGACCCCAGCGGTTGCCACTGAACCAGGCCACCTGCGGGGACGTGATTGAGTCTCCGGCTTTGTTGGCGTTGTTCTTGTTGACCAGAGTCACATCGATCAAGCCATAGAGGGTTGCGCTGTTCGAACCACTGGCAATCGTCAAACCACTGGTGCTGACGGATTTGGATGCCGCAGCTACCGTGGCGCTGCTTTGATTTGCCCGCTCCGCGGCTGCTAGCGCTTGCTCCAGGGCCGCCTGCGCCTGCTTGGCCGCAGCCTGCGCCTGTGCCGCGGCTTCCCGGGCCTGGGCCAGCGCCTGCTGCAATTGATCAGTGCTCTGCGCCTGCGCCGCTACGGACGCTAGCCCCAAGGCAGCGCTCATAAGCATGAGTTTTTTTGCTTTCATTTATGAAGTCTCCAGTAAAGAATGGTGAAACGTCAGAGCGTTGGATTGGACGCAACTGGTTGACGGCTTGCGCCTGAGAAATTTCTGCGTCGCCCGCCAACTGAAAGCCAATGTAGTGGGGGTCAGCTTTCAGTCCGCTTTCAGTTCCCGAGACCTAGGGAAAGTACTGATGACCAGGGCCGCGACTATGATCTGCCATGATTTTTGGGCCACCTCACATCATCTTGTTGCCATGCGAATCCTGGTAGTCGAAGACAACCCCGAATTGGCGCAATGGCTGGGGCGGACCTTGCGCAAAGACCAATACACCGTGGATTGCATCAACAACGGCGCGGATGCTGACTTCGCCCTACAGTCGGAAAAGTACAACCTGGTCATTCTGGATCTTTCCCTGCCAAAAATGGACGGCCAGGAAGTGCTTCGGCGTCTGCGGGCGCGGCAGAACCCAACACCGGTGCTGGTGCTCACTGCCAACAACACCATTCAAAGTCGTGTCAGTGAGCTTGACCAGGGTGCCGACGATTACATGGCCAAACCCTTTGAGATCGAAGAACTGGAGGCACGCATCCGCATGCTCTTGCGGCGATCTTCAGGTCAGGCCAGCCCCCTGATTGCCTGCGGCGATTTGAGTTACAACATGAACACGCGTGAATTCCTGATTTCACAGCAAGCCCTGGCGCTAACGCCGCGGGAGCGCGCGGTTCTGGAAATGCTGATACGCAAGGCAGGCACCAGCGTCACAAAAAATGCGCTGGCGCAAAGTCTTTTTTCGCTCGACGAGGATGTGTCAACCGACGCCATCGAGATCTACGTGCACCGTTTGCGCAAAAAACTGGAATCAAGCTCGGCGAAGATCATGACGCTGCGTGGATTGGGCTATTTGCTGCGCCAGGCAGACAATGAATAGCAGTCTTCGCAGGCAATTGCTGGTCTGGGTTCTGCTGCCTGTGGCCAGCGCTGTCGTGATTGATGCCTGGCTCAGCTACACCAGTGCGGTGGATACAGCCACGGTCGTGCAGGACAGACTGCTGCTGGGCTCGGCTCGA
>JADGRK010000167.1 GCA_017880985.1 Rhodoferax sp.
GTGATGCCATGCTTCCAGCTCGAGCTCTCGCGCAAATCGACCAGCATCAGGTGGCTTTCGGTGCGGCCGCTGACAATGCGCAAGCCACGTGAAACCAGCGTTTCAGCCACGATACGGGCATTGGTCAACACTTGTTGCTGGTAAATCTTGAACTCAGGCTGCAGCGCTTCCTTGAACGCCACTGCCTTGGCGGCTACCACGTGCATCAGCGGGCCGCCTTGCAGGCCGGGGAAGATGGCGCTGTTGATGGCTTTCTCGTGCTGCGCTTTCATCAGGATGATGCCGCCGCGCGGGCCGCGCAGGCTCTTGTGGGTGGTGCTGGTGACAATGTCGGCGTGCGGCACCGGGTTGGGGTAGATGCCGGCAGCAATCAGGCCGGCGTAGTGGGCCATGTCCACCATGAAGATCGCACCCACGTCTTTGGCCACCTTGGCAAAGCGCTCGAAGTCGATGCGCAGGCTGTAGGCGGAGGCACCAGCGATGATCAGCTTGGGTTTGCTCTCATGGGCCTTGCGTTCCATGGCGTCGTAGTCGATCTCTTCCTTGTCGTTCAGGCCATAGGAGACGACCTTGAACCACTTGCCGCTCATGTTGAGCGCCATGCCGTGCGTCAGGTGGCCGCCTTCGGCCAGGCTCATGCCCATGATGGTGTCGCCGGGTTTCAAGAAGGCCAGAAACACCGCCTCGTTGGCCGATGCGCCGCAATGCGGCTGCACGTTGGCCGCTTCGGCGCCAAAAATCTGTTTGACGCGGTCAATCGCCAGTTGCTCGGCAATGTCCACAAACTCGCAGCCACCGTAATAGCGTTTGCCGGGGTAACCTTCGGCATACTTATTAGTCAGTTGCGTGCCTTGCGCGGCCATGACGGCGGGCGAGGCGTAGTTTTCGCTGGCGATCAGCTCGATGTGCTGTTCCTGGCGGGCGTTTTCCGCCTGGATGGCAGCAAACAGCTCGGGGTCGGTTTGCTCGATGAGGATATTTCGGTTGAACATGGCAGTCCTTAAAGACAATCGGCCTGTGGGTCAGGGCGCAACTTGCTGCGGCCTTGATCCCAGGGCTGCCCAGGCGAACGGCTGATCACAAAACCTGCATTGGCCCTGTGGCACGCTCCCCTGTGGTGTTCCCACGTCAGCATGACGCTCCGATGGGGAGCGTTGCCTATCGCCAGTCGCGTGCGCAGCGAGTTTAACTGACGCGGCTATTTCAGGGCCACAGTGGCGGCCTTATCAGGGGTGATGGCCGGTATTTCTGGCACAGCAGCTTCGACGTTGGTCGTGGTGGCGGCAGCCGGTGGTCTGCTTCGCGTTGTCAACACCCGCACTTCACGGCCTCGCGCCACGGCCTGTAGCTTGGCGTGTTCGGCCATGACTTTGGCAGTGTAGCCACCATCGTCTTCGATGTTGGCGGCACCGACATAGCTTTTCAGGCCACCTTCAACCGACCCGGCGCTGCGGATGCAGTCTTGCAGCACTTTGACCCCGACGCGCAAATTGGCCAGTGGGTCAAAGGCCGCGAATTTGCCGCCAAAACTCTGGTATTTGTCGCTGTGCACCTGGGTCATGACCTGCATCAGGCCTTGCGCACCCACCGAGCTTTGAGCAAACGGGTTGAACCCCGACTCAACGGCCATGACTGCCAATATCAATGTCGGGTCGAGCTTGGTACGGATGCCGATGTCATAGGCCTCAGCCACCAGAGAACTCAGGGGTTCAGGCGCAACCCGGTATTTTTTGCTGAGCCAAAACGCAACGGCGGCTTGCTGTTTTGGCAAATCTTGCGGGTCGCTTGCGGTGGCGCGGTCACTGACGTCGATTCCGTCTGTCGGTTCAGTGATCGCGCCATGGCGCGTTTGCAGCCAACTGAAAAGTTTGACCTCACCGACTTGACGCAGTTCGGGACGCGCCGTCAACGCGATGACGATAAAGATGACAGCCAGCCCGATCAGGGCAAAACTGTTATGGGTGATTTCAAAGAAACCCTGGGCAATGTCAGATGCGAAGATTCGCAAGCCCTGGGTGATTTTTTTCGACGCTGTCATAGCTTCTCCTTCTTGGGCGGGGGCTACGATGTTGAACTGCGGGCAATTCAACGCTTGTGGCACCACGTTTGGGTTGGTACGCTATCAATATCCTGCGGTGCCTGTCATGTGTTGTGCAGAGATTTGAATATGCCGGGATCGGCAGCGGTTCGGGTTATCCCTAGGCTTGGGCTGGGATGCGCGGATTCTAGGTGGACTTAATATATCAAGTCAACCATATAAAATAGGTTTGTTATTCTAATATTGGTTTCATTTCAGGCAATCAAGATGGCGGATTCGATTGAAAATTCAACTTGAATTTGATGTCATGACGGTCTAGACTAAAGACGCTTGTCATGCGACAAGTGCCATGTCGGCAGTAGCCAGTCCCTACCCCAGGGTAGCTGTGATAAAGCGGCCCCGACATTTAATGGGGGCAATCTGTTGCCCCCAGGCCCATTGGGACTCAACCCTCCCGGTGTGCAATCCCATGACGGCATGGACCTTATGTCCGCCGTCGAGCCCGGTGGGGTGGCTTTTAGCCAAACAACCGGGCTTTCTTTTGTCAATCTGCAACCGATTGGGAGACTTTTGGCTGAATCGGCAAAATAGCGGCGAAAATAGTGCTTCAACCCTGTCCGAAACCCGACGGGAATCCTCTTTGTCTTTGTTTGAGCGATTCATGTTTCCTTTTTCTGCCTCTCAAAAAACGGCCCAAGCTTCTGAAGTGACATCCAGTCCAGCCAAAATTAACGAGCCTCATCCCCTGGATGCGCTTACCCATGGCGCTTTTTCGGCTCATACCTCGACCGAGCGCACGGCGCGCATCCGCGACTGGCTGGCCAGCGCACCTGGCGCCGAGCAAATGCAGATGGTGTTCAAGGAGCTCAGTGGCAAAGACAAAGGGGCCGCCAAACTGCTGCGAGAAAAGCTCGATGAAATCAAACGCAGCAAGGGCCAGGAGTCGATTGCCAGGGAATGGGCTGACAAGGCACAAGCGCTACTGGCGTTGACCAAACTCAACATTGCTGACGCCATGGCCTGGCAGCGCGATGCCGCCAAGGCGGGTGCGCCCTTGAGCAAGGAGCCACTCAGCGCCCTGCGGGTACAACTGAGCGACCGGGTCAAGGTGATTGAGGATATGCAGCACCGGGTGCAGGTGCAACGTGAAGCGGCGGTCTTGCTGGCACAACGCATTGAAGTCCTGTCCACCAAGTCGTGGCACGACGCGCAGGCCGTGCTGGAGGCCTTGCAGGGGGATGTGGATCACTGGCAAACCCAGGCCGCAGCGCTGCTGGGTGATCCCGACTGGTCCAGCGTCGAAGCCAAGTTTCCGCCGCTGCTGGAGGCTTCGCGCACGCAACTGCTGGTGGTATGGGAGGCTTTCAAGGGTGCGCTGGCGCAAGCCGCTGTTGCCGCTGAAGATCCTGCTGCCGCGTTGCCATCGGTGCCGGTGTGGGCGGACGAATTGCGGCTTGCGCGGGGCGTGCCGATTGAGCCCAGTGGCAAGCCACAAAAGCCAAAAATTGACCCTGAAATCAGGGCTCAAGCTACGTCATCCGTGCGTGAAGTGCTATCAAAACTTGAGCAAGAAGTGGCCGAAGGCCATGGTAAAGCCAGTACCGGTGCCGCCGGCGCATTGCGCAATGCACTCAAGGAATTCGGCAAGATCATCGACGACAAGCTTGAAAGCCAGGCCCATGCCGCGCTCGCCGCTGCGGGTGAACTCGAGGGTTGGCAGCGTTGGCGCGCCGATCAGTTGCGTGAAGAGTTGGTGGCCAAAGCCGAAGACTTGCTCAAACGCCCGGAAGGTCAGGCGATTGGCGGACGCAAGATGCAGGAAAACCTGCGCCTGCTGCGCGAGCAGTGGAAGCAAACGGACCAGGGTGGCGTGCCTAACCACGCGTTGTGGAAGCGTTTTGACGAGGCCTGCAACGAGGCTCATAAAGTGGTCGAGGCCTGGCTGGAGAAGGTCAAGGCGGAGTCAGCCGAGCACCGGGCGCAACGCCTGGCACTGATTGAAGAGCTCAATGCCTGGGCGGCTGCCAACCCAGTGGCGCTGGATGATGACTGGAAAGGTTTCAACCGTTTGTTGCACGAGTTTGGTGATCGCTGGCGCGACAGTGGTCACGTTGGTGAAAAGATGTTTGCTGAATTGCAGCCCCTGTGGATGGCTGCCATCAACGCGGCGGCGGCGCCCCTGGAGGCGATGCAAAAGCGCAGCCTGACCGTGCGTCAGGCCATGATTGAAGAAGCCAGAGTGTTGGGTGCGCAGCCTGAGTTGCGCATTGACGCCGTCAAAGCCTTGCAGCAGCGCTGGCAGGCTGAAACGCATGTGGTGCCGATGGAGCGGCGCCAGGAACAAAAGCTGTGGGACGCGTTTCGCAAGCCAATCGACGAGGCTTTTAATCGCAAGACGGCTGAGCGCGAAAAAGCCGACGCTGCCCTGGGCCAGCGCGACCGCGTGGTGCTTGACGCGGCCAAAGCGCTTGAAGCCGCCAATGCAGCAGGCGATGCGCAAGGCATTCGCGCAGCCATGAACGCACTTGAAGCGGCTTTGCGTGGGCAGGCCTTGGCCAAGGCGGCTGTGCAGTCGGCCGCATCATCTGCTCAAGAAATTGTATTAAATCAGGCTCTAGCCACCGTCCAGTCTGCGCAAGAAGCTACTGAAAATGTAGCAAATGTGGTGTCAGCCGATGCGCCAGAAACGGATAAGGCGGTAGAAACGGCAGAAGCGCCAGTAGCGCCAGAGCCAGTGGAGCCGCCAGCGCCGCCCAAAGCTGCCCCCAAACCGGTTGTGGCGGTGCGTGGCGATGACCGCCCGGGCATGAAAAAGACCGAGCCCGCGCCGATCGGTCGTGCTGGCAAGTTTGGCGAGCGCAAAGAGGGTGGCCGCGATACCGGCAGAGATGCCGCCCGGGGCCCGCGCGATGAGCGCTTTTCCGGTCGCCCGGCTGATCGAGGTCCGCGCTGGGATGGCGGTGACGGAGCAAGCGCGCCCTGGCAGGAAGCACCCCGCCTGGGCGACACTGCTTTTCGGGCCCAACGCGACGCCCTGGAGCATGCGCAATTTGCCTTGCGAAAACTGGCCGCGCAGGCGCATGGCGAGGCCCTGACGCAATTGCTCGCTGCCTGGGAGCATCGCGATGCTTCTCAGGTGCCCACGATACAGGACCTGGGCGGTCGCGTAACCGCCGCCGGCCGCAGCGCCTGGGGCAAGGCATTGGCGCAGGCACCGGCAGGCGACGCCAGTGCGGCGCTGTTGCGTTTGGAGATGGCCGCAGAGGTACCAACGCCGGCCGAACACCTTGACGCCCGGCGCGCGCTACAGTTGCAGTTGTTGACCAGGCGCAACGAGCCGGCACCGGCGCAAACCTGGGGCCAGGATGCCGCCAGCGTCCTGGCCAGTGGTTTCGAGACCGGCATGGCGCGCCGACTGCAAACCGTGTTGAAGGTCCTGCTCAAACCGTAATCTCAAAGGAGTCAAGATGGACTCGGTTGACGATTTGTTCAAGCGCCTTGAGCAGCTCAATGAGATCGGTGCTTCGCTCTCCAAAGAACGCGATATCACGCGTTTGCTGGAGCGCATCCTGCTGGCCGCCAAAGACATTACCAATGCCGATGGTGGCACCCTGTATCGCCTGATGGAGGACGGTCAAAGCCTTCGGTTTGAGATTGTGCGAACCGACTCGCTGCACCTTGCCATGGGTGGCACCTCGGGCACGGCCATCAGTTTCCCCAACCTGCCATTGCGCGACGAAAGCGGCGCGCCCAACGACTCTCTGGTGGCGGCTTATACAGCGATTCACAAGCAGACCGTCAACATCGCAGACGCCTATACGGCGCCCAATTTCGACTTCTCCGGCACGCGTCACTTCGATCAGCGCACCGGTTATCGCTCGCAGTCGATGCTGGCTGTGCCGATGAAAAATCACGAGGGCG
>JADGRK010000168.1 GCA_017880985.1 Rhodoferax sp.
GTATCTTCATAAGCTTGATTGAACAATGCACTGTCAACAAAACGGTGACGCTCGACGCAACCCATCGCTGCAAGCACCAGCGCGTCGGTGACACCTTGATCCGCATTGGCCTTGATCATGGTCAATCGGCCCGGGATATTGCGCGCTGGAACGGGGTGGACAATCCCAACCGGATCGAAGTCGGTCAAGTATTGCGCGTCGTACCGCCAAGTGCCCTGACGAGCAACGGGGTGCTTGCAAAGCCGGTGACCTCGGCTAGTGCGGCACCGGTGGCGATGGCTCCAGCATCGGCTGTCGGTGCCGAAAAACATGCTTCAGCGACGCCGTCGTCGGCCAGTTCCACGGCGCTGCCCGCAGCCGCGGCGGCCGGTGCGCCCGCTGACGAGGAAATTGGCTGGATCTGGCCCACCAATGGTGTTGTGCTGGGCGGCTTTGATGAGGTCAAGAACAAGGGGCTCGATATTGGGGGCACGGCCGGCGACCCGGTGTTGGCTGCCGCCGATGGCCGCGTCGTCTATGTTGGGGCCGGTCTGCGGGGCTATGGCAACCTGATCATCCTCAAGCACAACAACACTTACTTGACGGCCTATGCCCACAACCAGACTCTGTTGGTCAAGGAAGATCAGTCGGTGCGCAAGGGGCAGAAGATTGCTGAAATGGGTAGCAGCGACGCAGATCGCGTCAAGCTCCATTTTGAAGTTCGCCGTCAAGGTAAACCGGTCGATCCGGCCAAGTACCTGCCTGCCAAGTGATCGGATAGTGTGGTGAAGAAGCGAGCGGGAAATGGTCACGGCCTAGCCACCACTGGGCTGTCATGCAAGCCTTCAAGTGTAATAACAAATACACCTCTATCACCCGTCAAGTATGCGCAAGCAGCTACTGATTGTGTAGCAAACAAGCGATCCACCGCAATCCAGGTAAGCGCCGATGAAGTCGGTGAGAGTGCAGAGTCGGGTGATTCATTGAACCTTTACCTGCGTCAAATGCGCGACACAGAGCTGTTCACTGCAAAAGAAGAGTTTGAGTTTGCTACCAAGGCCCGGGCCGGCGACTTTGCCGCTCGCCAGAGCATGATTGAACACAATCTGCGGCTGGTGGTGAGTATTGCCAAGGCGTTTCTGGGGCGCGGCGTGCCTTTGTCTGACCTGATCGAGGAAGGCAACCTCGGTTTGATGCATGCCATCGACAAGTTTGAACCGGCGCGCGGTTTCCGCTTTTCCACCTACGCCACCTGGTGGATTCGGCAGTCGGTCGAGCGGGCCTTGATTTACCAGGGGCGCTCGGTGCGCCTGCCAGTGAACGTCGTCAGAGAGATGCAGCAGGTGCTGCGGGCGCAACGGGCGCTGGAGAACGACGCCACCCTGATGGCCAGTCGTCCTGAGGGCATTCGGGTTGATGACATTGCCGCTTTGTTGGGTCGCGATGCTTCAAGCGTTACCGCCTTGCTGGCGCTGGCTGAAGCGCCCCGTTCCCTGGACGCAGCCATGGATCGGTCTGGCGGGGATCAGACGCTGGCGGATTCGCTGATGGACGAAGTCACGCTGGATCCGTCGGGCGTGACCCAGGCGCACGAGGTGGCGTGCTTGCTGGAAGACTGGATTGGCACTTTGTCCGAGCGTGAAAAAGAGGTGCTGGAAGGGCGTTTTGGTCTGCATGAGCGCGAACCCGAGACGCTTGATGTGCTGAGTGTGCGTCTGGGCCTGACCCGTGAGCGGGTGCGCCAGGTCCAGAACGAGGCCTTGGCCAAGCTCAAGCGCTACTTGCAGCGTCGCTGCATTGCGCCACAAGACCTGCTGTGATTTTTGGGCGCCGAATTGGCCTGAGACAATCGTGCCATGACTGACGAACTTAAAAAAACTGACAATTTCCCATCCGACTGGCTGCCGGTTGAATCGCTCGACCTGGACGCCCAGGGCGTAGCGCGCCGGGCCGATGGCAAGGTGGTGTTCATCGAGGGCGCGCTGCCATTCGAACAGGTTAGCGCCCATGTGCAGCGCAAGAAAAATAACTGGGAGCAGGGCGTTGTCACTGCGATTCATCGTGAATCTTCGCAGCGCGTGCCGCCGGGCTGTCCGCATTTTGGTCTGCATACCGGGGCCTGTGGCGGCTGCAAGATGCAGCACCTGCATGTGGCTGCGCAGGTTGCGGTCAAGCAGCGCGCGCTGGAAGACAATCTGTGGCACTTGGGCCGGGTCAAAGCCGACCTGATTTTGCGGCCGATTGAAGGCCCGGCCTGGGGCTATCGCTATCGGGCGCGGTTGTCGGTGCGCTATGTGCGCAAGAAGGGCGAGGTGCTGGTCGGTTTTCATGAGCGCAAAAGCAGCTATGTGGCGGACATAAAGGCATGCCGTATCTTGCCGCCGCACGTGAGCGCCCTGTTGTTGCCGCTGCGCTCACTGATTGCGACGATGGATGCGGTTGAAACCTGTCCCCAGATTGAACTGGCCTGTGGTGACACAGTAACGGCACTGGTGCTGCGTCATCTGGAGCCTTTGAGCGAGGGCGATCTGGTCAAGCTGCGTGCCTTTGCGCAAATCCATGTTGGCGTGCAGTGGTGGTTACAACCCAAGGGGCCAGAGACGGTGCATTTGCTCGATGAAGGTGGCGAGCAGTTGAGCTACGCTCTGCCAGAGTTTGGCATCAGCATGCCTTTCAAACCGACTGACTTCACTCAAGTCAATCCGTACGTCAACCGGGTTTTGGTGGCGCGCGCTTTGCGGCTGCTGGACGCCCAAAGGGACGAGCGGGTGATCGACTGGTTTTGTGGTCTGGGCAATTTCACGCTGCCGATTGCAACCCAGGCGGGTGACGTGCTGGGGGTTGAAGGTAGTGCCGCGCTGGTGACTCGTGCCTCCCAAAATTTTATAAGAAATAGGGCTCTAGCCACCGTCAGACAAGCGCTAACAGCTACTAAATTTGTAGTGAGAAATCTTTTTGAAATGACGCCTGAGTGGCTGATCGAAGACGGTGCGGCTGATAAATGGCTGGTGGACCCGCCGCGCGAAGGCGCTTTTGCACTGGTCAAGGCGCTGGTTGATTTGCATCAGCAGGCGCTTGACCCGGTTGCCAATCCACCCACCCTGGGTGCCTTGGGCTGGACGCCACCCAGACGAATTGTGTATGTCAGTTGCAACCCATCAACATTGGCGCGTGATGCTGGTCTGCTGGTGCATCAGGCCGGTTACCGGTGCGCGGCGGCCGGGGTGGTGAACATGTTTCCGCACACGGCCCATGTAGAAAGCCTGGCGGTTTTTGATCTGCTGCCCAGTCCGACACGCTAGTACTCAGACGCAGAGGTATTGGAACAAAATGGAAGTGATGGATTCGTGCCCGGGCCTAGGCGCAAACCGCAGACATAGCTGTAGCTATGGCGAGGATTTGCAACGACGGCTTGGGTGCGAAGATGCGCTTTCATGTTTCGATATTTCTGAGTCTGGGTACTATTGCACTTCTTCGCTGCTAAAACAGTCCCTGAAGGTGAAGTAAAGCGATGTAAAAAACATCGACGCTATCAGCATCAGCACTGGGAACAACAAGTCCCCGGCCCAGGCCGGGTTACCCAGCAGGGCTGCCAAAGTCGTGACGCACAAAACCGCCAACATCAAAACCGCGAACCACGTCAGAGCGAACACCGCAAAGGCCCAAAAATTACGCAAACAGGCTACGATGCTAAAAAAGAGGCTTTTCAGCGCTGGCAGGTCATGCCAATGAATCAGGGCCGGTGCGTGCCAGAACATCAACGAGAGCGGAAAATGCAGACCGATGAAAACCCACATGGCGGCTTGAAAATCGGACCCCAGCATCATCTCGCGAGTGGGCGTGTTGCCGCCCAGGTAAACGCCGGCAAAAATGCCACCATCGATCAGCCAGGACGCTCCCATCGCCAGCAGGAAGCCAGTCGCATACAGGGCGCCCAGGACTAGCATGGCACGTGACTTTTGTTTGTTCGCGCGAAACGCGGTCAGTAAGACGACCGGCATCGGGAATCGCCCCTGGCTTGCTTCCTGGGTGGCTGACATCAGTCCCAGCGTGGTGGCCGGCAGCAGGGTCATGGCCAACGCAAAGCCGATGAAAGGCACCTGGCTGACGACCGTCATCACCGCCATGAACATGAAAAACAGCCCGGCCAGGGCCAAGGGCTGCTTGAAAAATGTTTGTATCCCCAGCTTGACCCAAAGCGCACCGGTGCGGGCGGGGACGATGTTGAGCTTCATGCGCAGTTCGCCAGCATTGCGCCGACATCCGGCTGCGTCGAGCGCTGGTGCAGCAAGTACTCGAAGTGGATCGGGTCGTGTGGCGTGAGCAGGCTGGCTTCACGCGGCAGGTAGCAGTCCCACAAACGTGAAATCCAGAAGCGCAGGGCCGCAGCGCGCAGCATGGCCGACAGCAGTGCGCGTTCAGCGCTCTGTAGGGGACGTATTGCGCTGTAAGCCGCGATCAAACTGCGAGCGTTCTGTGTATGTTGGATGCCGGTATCCAGGTCAATAGACCAGTCATTGAGGGCAACCGCCAGATCAAACAGCCAGTTGTCCACACCGGCAAAATAAAAATCGAAGAAACCGGTGAGTTGGGTCTCGCCCGCGACGGTTTCAAACATCACGTTGTCACGAAACAGGTCGGCGTGAATCGGGCCACGCGGCAGCGCCGCATAGGTGGAGGACGCGGCAATGTGGTTTTGGTAGGCCAATTCACTTTGGATCAGGGCCGTCTGTCCCGGGTTCAAATGCGGCAGCAGCACGGGCACGGTTGCATTCCACCAGCTCAGACCGCGCAGATTGGGTTGTGACATTGAAAAGTCACGCCCCGCCAGATGCATCCGCGCCAGCGTGGCGCCCACCGCTGCACAGTGTGCCGGGCCTGGGTTGAGCTCGCTTTTGCCGCGCAACCGGTTGACCACCGCCGCTGGTTTGCCCTTGACTTCAAACAACAGCTCACCCTGGGCGTTGGCGTTGGGTTCGGGCACCGGAATGCCGCGCTGAGCCAAATGCTTCATCAAGCGCAAATAAAACGGCAGTTCGATCAAAGTCAATCGTTCGAACAGGGTCAGTACATAGTCAAAGGTCTTGCCCTCAAGCTCGGTGCTGACAAAGTAATTGGTATTTTCGATGCCGCCGACGCAGCCTTGCAGGGTTTTGAGTTCACCCAGCTGGAGTTGTCGCAACAAGGCCTGGGCCTCGTCAGCAGAGACTTCTGTGTAAACTGCCATGCCTCAAAAGCCCAGAATTTTCCAGCTGCGCTCGCCGCTGGCCGGCTGAATCTGGTAAGGCGGCATGCCGCCTTTGGGCTGGACGTCGATGCTTTGGGTTTCGCCACCGACGCGCAACTCATCAATGCGGGAGCCCGCATCCTCAATATGAATGCGCTCGATGCGTTTTTCGGTGGTGTTGGCGCGGTTGGAACCGGCCTCGGATGGCGCGTCGGCCACGACTGGGGTTGCTGGGGCAGTCGTGACCGGGGACTGAGCCTGGCAAACGCCAAGGAAGGATAAAGACAGGGTAAGGAATAGGGCAAAACGCATCGCGCGATTGTAGGTCCAGTCAGGCGCTGGCGCAGGCAGGCAAAATGGGCACATGAATGACACCCAAACATTGAAAAAGACCTTGCTGCTGGTGGACGGGTCGAGCTACCTGTACCGCGCTTTTCACGCCATGCCGGATTTGCGCGCCGTGCCCGACGATCCGGCCAGCGCGCCGACGGGCGCCATTCGCGGCATGGTCAACATGCTGCAAAAGCTGCGCAAGGACGTGCAGGCCGACTACGCCGCCTGTGTCTTTGACGCCAAGGGTCCAACCTTCCGTGACGCTCTCTATCCCGACTACAAGGGCCACCGCTCGCCCATGCCAGACGACCTGCGCCTTCAGATCGAGCCGATTCATGAGGTGGTGCGCCTGATGGGCTGGAAGGTGCTGGACGTGCCCGGCGTGGAAGCCGACGACGTGATTGGCACGCTG
>JADGRK010000169.1 GCA_017880985.1 Rhodoferax sp.
AAGCGCATTCCGGTGGTGCCGCGCGCGCTGATGCTGGCCGAGCTGATGCGCCTCAAGCAGGGCATTGCCATCGCCGGCACCCACGGCAAGACCACCACCACCAGCCTGGTCGCCAGCGTGTTGGCTGAGGCCGGACTGGACCCGACGTTTGTGATTGGCGGGCGCTTGAACAGTGCCGGTGTCAACGCCCGCCTGGGCCAGGGCGACTACATCGTGGTGGAGGCCGATGAGTCGGATGCCTCGTTTCTGAATTTGTCGCCGGTGATGGCGGTGGTGACGAACATCGACGCTGACCACATGGAGACCTATGGCCACGACTTTGGCCGTCTGCAACAAGCCTTTGTGGATTTTCTGCATCGCATGCCCTTTTACGGCACCGCCATTTTGTGCACTGATGACCCGGCGGTGCGCGCCATCGTGCCGCAAGTCACCTGCCCGGTCACCAGCTACGGCTTTGACGAAGGCGCTGAAGTGCGCGCTGTGAACGTGCGTGCGATGGAAGGACAGATGCATTTCACGGTGCAGCGCCGCAATGGTGTGGTATTGCCCGACCTGGCCGTGGTGCTGAACCTGGCCGGCCACCACAACGTGCTCAATGCCCTGGCGGCGATCGCCGTGGCAATTGAACTCAACGTGGCCGATGACGCCGTTTTGAGGGCGCTGGCTGGGTTCAAGGGGGTCGGGCGTCGCTTCCAGCGGTACGGCGAATTGGCAGCGCAAAGGGGTGGCAGCTTCACCCTGATTGATGACTATGGCCATCACCCGGTTGAAATGGCGGCCACGCTGGCGGCGGCGCGCGGCGCTTTCCCGGCACGCCGACTGATATTGGCGTTCCAGCCGCACCGCTACACCCGCACGCGTGACTGCTTTGATGATTTCATCAAAGTCATTGCGCAGGCGGACGCGGTGTTGCTGACCGAGGTCTATGCCGCCGGTGAGGCACCGATTATTGCCGCCGATGGCCGCAGCCTGGCGCGTGCGCTGCGGGTGGCCGGGCGCATCGAGCCGGTGTTTGTGGATGACATTGCCGCCATGGCGCAGACCATTCTGGACAACGTCCGCGATGGCGATGTGGTGCTGTGCATGGGTGCGGGCTCGATTGGTGCGGTGCCCGCCAGAGTGCTTGAATTGCTACAAATGTTAGAGCGTTTTACGCAGGAGACACGGGGGCTATGAGTCAATTTGATCTAAAGTTTGGCAAAGTTGCGGTGCTCATGGGCGGTGCCTCCGCGGAGCGCGAGGTGTCCCTCATGTCGGGGCAAGGCGTGCTGCAGGCGCTGCTTTCGCAAGGCGTGGATGCGCACGCGTTTGACCCGGCCGAGCGCGATCTGGGCGAGCTTAAACAGGCCGGTTTTGCGCGTTGCTTCATCGCTTTGCATGGTCGCTTTGGGGAGGATGGCACCGTCCAGGGCGCGCTCGAACTGCTGCGCATCCCTTACACCGGCTCGGGCGTGATGGCATCAAGTATCGCCATCGACAAGGTCATGACCAAACGCCTCTGGCGTGCAGAAAACCTGCCAACCCCGGCCTGGCAACCGGTCGATAGCGCGGCGGCGACGCGCTCCGCGCTGGTCGCGCTGGGTCGCCCGATGGTTGTGAAACCGGCGCGTGAAGGCTCCACCATCGGCCTGAGCAAAGTCACTGGTGCAGACCAGTGCGATGAGGCTTACGCGCTGGCGGCCGGGCATGACGCCGAGGTCCTGTGCGAGCAATTCATCAGTGGCGACGAGGTGACGATTGCGGTGCTGGGCAGCGGCGCCACCGCGCGCTGCCTGCCGCTGATTCGGATCGTCGCGCCCGAGGGCAACTACGACTACCAAAACAAATATTTCACCCACACCACACAGTACCTGGTGCCCTGTGGTCTGCCTGAAGGCGAAGAAGCGGCGATTCAACAACTGGTGCTCAAGGCCTACCGGGTGCTGGGCTGCCGCGGCTGGGCCCGTGTCGATGTGATGATTGACGCCGCCACGCGCCAACCCTATCTGCTGGAGATCAACACCGCGCCCGGCATGACTTCACACTCGCTGGTGCCGATGGCGGCCAAGGCGACTGGCATGAGCTACCCGGCACTGTGCGTCGAAATATTGCACCACGCCAGTCTTGACTACCCTTTGGTCGCATGAAAAACGAGCTGTCAGCACCGTTCGACGTCAGGCTCATGAACCTGACCGCCTCCCTGCTGTTTTTGCTGCTGGCATTGCTGCTGGTGGGCGCGCTGATGTTGTGGGCGTCACAGAATCCGGTGTTTGCGATTCGCGCCATCTCGGTGACCGGGGATGTGACGCACAACAACGCGCTCACCCTGCGCGCCAATGTGGCACCGCGGTTGAGCGGCACGTTTTTGAGTATGGATTTGGGTGCCACCCGGCTTGCTTTTGAAGCCGTGCCCTGGGTCCGTCGGGCAGTGGTGAAGCGTGAATTTCCGAACCGCTTGAAAGTCCGGTTGCAGGAGCACAAGGCAGTGGCTTATTGGGGCGTGGAAGGCGAATCCACGCTGGTCAATAACTTTGGTGAAGTGTTTGAAGCCAATCTGGGCGAGGTCGAGCAGGATGCCTTGCCGCGTCTGATTGGCCCAACCGGTCAGGCTTCCCAGGTGCTGGTGATGTACCAGGCACTGCAACCCATGTTTGACGACATGGACCTGACGCTGGAACAGCTTGAGTTGACGCCCCGTGGTGGCTGGCGTGCGCGGCTTGACAGCGGCGCGCTGCTGGAGCTCGGCAGTGGCGCGCAGCCGGAGGTGCTGGCGCGTACGCAGCGCTTCCTAAAGACGCTGACGCAGGTGACGGCGCGCTACGGCCGCCGACCAGAGGCCCTGGAAACGGCAGATTTACGGCATCAGGACGGTTATGCGATCCGTCTGCGCGGCGTCAGCACGCTGGCGGCGGCGGCAAAGAAATAGCCGCAAGAAGAAACAACACAGGCAACAGGTGAACCTATGGCAAAAGAATACAAAGATCTGATCGTCGGGCTCGACATTGGCACCGCCAAAGTGATGGTGGTGGTGGCCGAGGTGCTGGCCGGGGGCGAGCTCAAGCTGGCGGGTTTGGGGGTGGCCCCCAGCAATGGCCTCAAGCGTGGTGTGGTGGTCAATATTGAGGCGACGGTGCAAAGTATCCAGCAGGCACTCAAGGAAGCCGAGCTGATGGCCGACTGCAAAATCACCCGTGTCTATACCGGCATCACCGGCAGCCACATCCGGGGCATCAACTCGCACGGCATGGTGGCCATCAAGGACCGTGAAGTGAGCGCTGCCGATGTGGCGCGAGTGGTGGAAACCGCCAAAGCCATCAACATTTCGACCGACCAGCGCCTGCTGCTGGTCGAACCGCAGGAATTCATCATCGATGGCCAGGACGTGAAAGAGCCGATCGGCATGAGTGGCATCCGGCTCGAAGCCAAGGTGCACATCGTGACCGGCGCACAAAGCGCGGCTGAGAACATCATTAAATGCGTGCGCCGCTGTGGTCTCGAAGTCGAGCAACTGATGCTCAATCCACTGGCTTCGAGCCTGTCGGTGCTGACTGAAGACGAGCGCGAGCTGGGCGTGGCCCTGGTCGATATTGGCGCCGGCACCACGGATCTGGCGATATTTACCAACGGCGCCATCCGTCACACTTCAGTCATCCCGATCGCGGGCGATCTGATCACCAGCGATATTGCCATGGCGCTGCGCACCCCGACCAAGGATGCCGAAGAGATCAAGGTCGAAAGCGGCTATGCCAAGCAGTTGCTGGCCGACCCGCAGGCACAGGTTGAAGTACCGGGCCTGGGCGACCGGGGCCCCCGCATGCTGAGCCGCCAGGCGCTCGCCGGGGTGATTGAACCGCGCGTGGAAGAGATTTTTACCCTGGTGCACCAGGTCATGCGCGAGTCGGGTTTTGAAGAAATGTTGTCGTCGGGCATCGTCCTGACAGGCGGTAGCTGCGTTATGCCGGGCATGGTCGAACTCGGCGAAGACATTTTTCTGAAACCGGTACGCCGCGGTTATCCCAAATACGCCAATGCCTTGTCCGACATGGTGGCGCAGCCCCGGGCCGCCACTGTCATGGGCCTGCTTGAAGAGGCGCGCCTGGCGCGTCTGCGCGGCTTCAAGGTGGCGCAGAAAAATGGCTCCATGAAAACCGCTTTTGGTCAGGTCAGAGACTGGCTGGTGGGGAACTTCTAATCATGCCAACCAAACTCTGGCTCGCACGCGGCAGCCCCCATTGGCGCTGGCGATGGCGCTGCAACGAGCCGCCTCGCCATTCGATAAAGACGCAAACCAAGCGATTTACCAACGGTCAACTATTTGAAACTCCAGGAGCACAAAATGTCTATTGAAATGATTGAAGAAGAAGCGTTTAACCAAGGCACCCAGATCAAGGTGATCGGGGTCGGCGGCGGCGGCGGCAATGCGGTCGGCCACATGATCGGCTGCGCCGTGCAAGGTGTGGAGTTCATCTGCGCCAATACCGATGCGCAGGCACTGAGCCGAAGCGATGCCCACAAAAGCATCCAGCTCGGCACCAGTGGCCTGGGCGCGGGCAGCAAACCCGACAAAGGCCGCGAAGCGGCTGAAGCGGCGGTCGATGAAATACGCGCCGCCATTGACGGCGCGCACATGTTGTTCATCACGGCCGGTATGGGGGGTGGCACTGGCACCGGGGCGGCGCCGGTGATTGCCCGCGTGGCGCGTGAGATGGGCATTCTGACGGTCGGTGTCGTGACCAAACCGTTCGAATTTGAAGGCGGTCGCCGCATGGCCAACGCCGATGGCGGCCTGGCCGAGCTGGAAGCCAATGTCGATTCGCTGATTGTGGTGCTCAATGAGAAGCTGCTTGAAGTGCTGGGTGACGACGTGACGCAGGATGAAGCCTTTGCCCATGCCAACGATGTGCTGAAAAATGCCGTTGGCGGTATTGCCGAAATCATCAATGTGCCGGGCCATGTGAACGTTGACTTTGAAGACGTGCGCACGGTGATGGGCGAGCCTGGCAAAGCCATGATGGGCACAGCGGTGTCGGCCGGCCCGGATCGGGCGCGCATCGCCGCTGAACAAGCCGTGGCTTGCCCGCTGCTCGAAGGCATCGACCTCTCGGGTGCGAAGGGTGTGCTGGTGCTCATCAGCGCCGCCAAAGGCTCGCTCAAGCTCAGTGAGTCCAAGCTGGCCATGAACACGATTCGTGCTTATGCGTCACCCGACGCGCATGTGATTTACGGCACCGCCTATGACGACAACCTGGGTGACCAGATTCGTGTCACGGTGGTGGCCACCGGTCTCTCGCGTCAAGGCGCGCGCCGCACGGCACCGCCACTACAGGTGCTGCGCACCGGCACCGACAACGTGCCGTTTCAGGTGCCGCCGCTCAATAGCCCGGTGATGCTCAACAGCGTTGGTGCTCCGTCTGGCCTGGCCGAGCCGGATTACCAGTCCATGATCACGCCCAGCGTATGGCGTACGCGCGACCGCACGCACGCCACCGCCAGAGTGGATGCGCTCGCCAGCGGGGGGATGGAAGACTTCGAGATTCCGGCGTTTTTGCGCAAGCAGGCGGACTGATATTGCCCCCACGCCTGTCGTGACCGGTAACTTCTAAAATGACGCCTGTGCTGCAACAACGAACCCTCAAATCCCTCACCCGTGCGGTTGGCGTCGGTCTGCACAGCGGCCAGCGGGTTGAGATCACCTTGCGCCCGGCGCAGCCTGATACCGGCATCGTGTTCCGGCGCATCGACCTGCCTGTGCCGGTGGACATCAAGGTGTCGGCCACGGCGGTGTCAGACACTTTGATGGCATCCACCATCGCCAGCGGCGACGTCAAGGTGCATACGGTGGAGCATCTGATGTCAGCCTGTGCTGGTTTGGGTGTGGATAACCTGTATGTCGATATCAGCGCCGAAGAGGTGCCCATTCTTGATGGCTCGGCGGCGTCGTTTGTGTTTCTGCTGCAAAGCGCC
>JADGRK010000170.1 GCA_017880985.1 Rhodoferax sp.
ACAACGACCCGGATACCGGTCTGTTTTTCATGCGCGTGCAGTTTGCATGCGCCCAGCTGACGCATGAGGACCTGAAGGCACAACTCGACCTGTTTGGGCAGCCTTATCTGATGCAGTGGCGCCTGCACGCACGGGCGCAGCCGATGCGCACGGTCATCATGGTCAGCAAAGAAGGTCACTGCCTCAACGACTTGCTGTTTCGCTGGAAAAGCGGGCTGCTGGCGCTCGACATTCGGGCCATTATTTCCAATCACCGCGAGTTTTACCAACTTGCCGCCAGCTACAACGTGCCGTTTCATCACCTTCCCGTCACGGCCGCCACCAAGGGCCAGGTGGAGACCAAACAATACGAGATCATCGCGGCCGAAGGTGCTGAACTGGTGGTGCTGGCGCGCTACATGCAGGTCCTGAGCGACGACTTGTGCCGCAAGCTCTCGGGCTGTGCCATCAACATCCACCATTCCTTTTTGCCCAGCTTCAAAGGCGCGAAACCCTACTACCAGGCACATGACCGGGGCGTGAAACTGATCGGGGCAACGGCCCACTATGTGACTGCCGATCTGGACGAAGGCCCGATCATCGAACAGGATGTGGCGCGTGTGGACCACAGCAAGACAGTGGAAGACCTGACGACGCTGGGCCGCGACACCGAAAGCCAGGTGCTGGCCCGCGCCGTCAAGTGGCACAGCGAGCACCGTGTGCTGATCAACGGTCACAAGACGGTGATATTCAAGTAATTGATGGCGATTGCTTGTACTTTGCCGGGCGCTTTTGCAAAAAGGCCTGGATGCCTTCCTGCGCATCGGGCGTCATGGCGGCGGTGGCCATCAACTCGATCGCCACTTTGTAAGCCTGATCCTGCGGCAATCCAATCTGCTGGTAAAAACCGTGTTTGCCAGTGGCCTTGGACAGCGCGCTGCCGCGCGTTGCCCGGCTGATCAAATCAAGAGTGGCCGTATCAAGCTGGTCGGCTGGCACCGCCTTGTTGATCAAGCCCCACGCGGCGGCGGTCGTGGCATCAATTGCATCGCCGGTGAGCGCCATCTCCAGCGCGCGCTTGCGGCCCACATTGCGCGCCACTGCCACCAGCGGTGTATGGCAAAACAAACCCCCCTTGCCACCCGGAATGGCGAACGAGGCGGTGTCGGCTGCGACGGCCAGATCGCAGGTCGCCACCAGTTGGCAGCCGGCTGCCGTGGCCAGCGCATGCACCTTGGCAATGACTGGCTGCGGCATGGCCTGGATGGCGTCCAGCATGTCAGTGCAAACGCAAAAAAGTTCGCGTGCCTGCGCCAGCGTGGCACCCGCCATGTCGCCAAAGTTGTGCCCGGCGCTGAAGACCGGGCCGTTGGCCGCCAGAATCACCCCCAGCGCGTCGCTCTGCGCCACCGCTCGCAGCGCGCGCGTCAATTCCAGCATGACCGGCAGCGCCAGCGCATTGCGCTTCTCGGGACGATTCAGGGTGATGGTGGTGATAGCACCAGACGCCGAGACCAGCAAGTGTTCGTAATTCATGCCAGCATTGTGGCAGCGCCGCCACCCCTAGGCAAGCTGCCGATGACGGCCTGAGCAACACCTGATACCGATCCTCCCGGAAAGACCGGCTTCGTTTGTCAGGGCTCAGCCTGCTTCCAGTTTTCCAGCCCCGCAATCACCCAACTTCCCTGAGAAGGATCACAAATCGTAAAGAATTTTTTGGAAAAAAATCGGCGCCGGACAAACACATAGTAGAGCGGTTCTTTCTGTCCCTTTTCCATCGACAACGCGGTCTGCACCTGGCCCGAGCAGGATTCGACAGCACTGCGGCGCAGCGCGATGCGACGGAACAGAAATATCCCGTAACGAACAACGAAGCTCACGCGATCTCGCTCCAACTCAATGGCGACGAGTCTGGAGTCCAGATCAAGCAACAATCTGCCGAACGCGACGAGAATTATGAACACAAAAATTGGCCCCGCCAATCCACCTTTTGGGGATTCCAGGAACACCAAGTTGCTCAGCAGGGCAAAGCCAAACAATGCAATGGCGTAGCCACCAATTGAGCCAAGAATATTGACACCCGACAGAATATTCGGAAGCTGTAGCCGACTATGTTCGGCAGCATCATCCAATCGCAGTTTGATTTCCGCTGGAGGGGTACCCCACCGCCACTTTTCAATCCTGTCAGTAGGTCGGTAGGCAACTGGTGGATGTTGCAGGACGAAGGAGGCCCAATTTCTCTTAATGCTTCTGATTTGGAACCAAAAGACAAGGAAAATCACACAAAGCATGACCAGAGAATGAAAATCCATATTTGCGGATCTGAACCGGGGAACCCGGTTGACGGGCACCAAAAATTGTCCTCAACGCGGCGGAAAGCTTGCCTGCACGTTATCGGGAAACGGACGTTTTCTACTTCTCGAGGACCTTCCCTATGTGCAGTTCGCCTGCGTATTGTGAGGATCTACCCAAGCGCAATCGCACGCTACAGTGTACGGTTCAAAGTCAAACCGTTGGCCATCACCTCACCCAAACGGATGGTGCCACCGGGCGACCACGCCGGATTGAACTGCAGCGGGTTTTTGGGGAACAGCAGCACCACGGTTGAGCCCAGTAAAAAGCGGCCCATTTCGCGGCCTTGCTGTAACTGGACAGACTGATTCTCATAGCGCCACTCGCGAACCTGACCGCTGCGGGGCGCGTTCACCACCCCGTGCCAGACAGTCGCCATGCTGCCCACAATGGTGGCGCCGACCAGCACCAGCACCCACGGGCCGCCGGCTGACTCAAACACGCACACCACCCGCTCGTTGCGGGCGAACAGACCTGGCACAGCAGCGGCAGTCTTTGGGTTGACCGAGAACAGATCGCCCGGCACATAAATCATGCGGCGTAAAACGCCATCGCAGGGCATGTGGATGCGGTGATAGTCGCGGGGACTCAAATACAGCGTGGCAAAGCTGCCATTGCCAAACTGCTCGGCCAGTGCGGCGTCGCCGGCCAGCAGCGCCGTGCTGCTGTAGTGGTGGCCCTTGGCCTGAAAGATTTGCTGGCCTTCGATCCGCCCAAACTGGCTGATGGCACCATCGACCGGGCAAATCAGGTCGGCCTTGGCCAACGGACGGGCACCGTCCTTAAGGGGGCGGGTGAAGAAGTCGTTGAAGCTGGCGTAGCTTGCCACATCGGCGTTGGCCGCCTCATCCATGTTGACGCCATAGCGCCGCACAAACCATTCGATCAGCCAGGTCGTCATGCGCCCGCCACGCGCTGATGCGATCCGTCCGGCCAGGGCGGTGAGCGCCTGCTTGGGGAGCAAATACTGCGGCAGCACGGCAAGGCGGTCAGACATGGGAGCGACCAAAGGTGGGAATGGCCGGGATTGTACCGAGCGCCTCCGCGCCGTCCCAGTGTGACAATGTTGGCATTAACTGCCCTCTTTTTCAGATTGAAATCCCGCCCATGAATCTTCCCGCCTATTCAAGCTTGACAGCGCTGTTCACCCGGCTTTACCGCTACCAGCATCTTGCCGCCTTCGTCGGCTGGGATCAGGCTGCCATGATGCCACCCGGAGGCAATGTTGCGCGCGGCGTGGCGCTGGCAGAACTCGATAGGCTGATGCATCAAACGCTGACCGACAAGTCCCTGCCGGCGCTGATGGAGGCTGCCAGTCAAGAAGACCTGGACCCCGCACAACGCGCCAACCTGCGGGAGATGCGCCGCGACTGGGAGCAGGCTAACTCATTGTCAGAGCGCCTGATTGAAGCCAAGAGCCTGGCCGGTTCCCGCTGTGAACACGCCTGGCGCACGCAGCGCAAGGCCAATGACTGGACCGGTTTTCTGGAAAACTTCCGCGAAGTCGTCAAATTGTCACGCGAAGAGTCCCGCGCCTTGTCGCAGGCCATGGGCGTCAAACCCTATGACGCGCTGATGGACAAGTACGAGCCAGGATCCCGCGGCGCCGACATTGACGCCCTGTTTGGCGATGTCAAGACCTGGCTGCCCGACCTGATCGGCAAGGTGCGCGACAAACAGGCCCATGAGACCGTCAACGAAGCGCAAGGACCGTTTGCCATCGAGCGGCAACGTGCGCTGGGCGCCGACATCATGGGCATCTTGGGCTTTGATTTTTCCGCCGGACGACTCGACATTTCAACCCATCCGTTTTGCGGCGGTGTGGCAGAAGACGTTCGCATCACCACGCGTTACAGCGAAGACGATTTCATGCGCAGCATGATGGGCATTGTTCATGAAACCGGCCACGCGCGCTACGAGCAGTGCCTGCCACGCGACACCGTTCACCTGCCGGTGGGGCGGGCCCGCTCGGCCGGCATTCATGAGAGCCAAAGTCTGTCGTTCGAGATGCAGTTGGGCCGCAACCCGGCATTCCTGGCGCTGATCGCGCCCCTGGTGAAAAAACACCTGGGCGACCAGCCGGCTTTTGACTCAGCCAACCTGGCAAACCTGTATACCCGCGTCAAGCCGGGTTTGATTCGCGTCGATGCCGATGAGCTGACCTATCCAGCGCACATCATTCTGCGTTACGAGATTGAGTGTGCCTTGATTGACGGCGACATTGAGGCTGAGGACATTCCCGCGCTGTGGGATGAAAAAATGATGGCCTACCTGGGTCTTGATACGCGCGGCAATTACCAGAACGGTTGCCTGCAGGATATTCACTGGCCCTGGGGCAGCTTTGGCTACTTCCCCAGTTACACGCTGGGCGCCATGTACGCCGCGCAATATTTCGCGTCTATCCGGCGTCTCCATCCCGACCTGAACGCCCGCGTGGCGGCGGGTGACCTGTCACCGATCTTTGACTGGTTGAACGCCCATATCTGGAGGCAGGCCAGCCGATGGGAAACCAGGGAACTGGTGCAACGCGCGACCGGCGAAGCACTCAACCCACGGCACTTCCGCGCCCATCTGGAAGGTTGTTATCTCGGGACAGATCTTTAGCCCTGTCCCCAACTGATCAAGCGGGCGCTGTTGGCAATACCCGCACATTGCGCAGCACTGGATGCCGCCAGGCCCAGGCGGCCAGCGCCATCGAGCCAACACCGCCCAGCGCCAGCGCGTAACGCAAGCCCAGGTGCTGGCCCAGGTAGCCGCCGAGCAGGGCACCGGGGCCAGCCGGGATCAAAATCAGCCAGCGCATGCTGCTGGTCATGCGCCCCAGCAGCGGCTCGGGCGTGACGGCCTGACGCAAGGCCAGGAAGTTGATGAAGATCAGCACTGCACCGGCGCTGAAGCACAGCAGCATGAAGACAAATGAGGCCACACCCCAGGCATTCACCGGTGCCAGAGCCAACTGCAGCCAGCCGAAACCGCACACCGCAAAACCCAGGATCAGACACGGCCCCGGACCCAATCGCTGCGAGATGCGGTTGCCCACGATACTGGCCAGCACGGAACCCAAACCGAGTCCAACGTAGCACAGGCCGACCTGGTTCTCGTTCAAACCCAGGACCCGGGTGATAAACAGGATCTGTACCACCATGGCGCACTGATGGCACATTTGCCACAGACCCACCGCGGTGGCCAGAGACACCAGCAGACGCTGGCTCGCCACAAAGCTCAAGCCCTCTCTCAAGTCGCGCCAGAAATGGGTTTTCCCGGTCGAAACGCGATTTTCACGCACGTGCAAGCCGCGCAAGATCAATACGCTGACGATCAGCAGCAGGGCGTCGGCCAGCAAGGCCAGCGGCGCGCCGACCAACTTGATCAGGACGCCCGCCAGCCCCGGGCCGGCGACCTCGGCACCGGACGAGGCCAAGGCATTTTTGGCGTGCGCCTCCACCAATCGCTGGCGTGGCACCACCTGCGTCAACACAATCTGGGCGGCCGTGCCAGCCGTGACAAAAACACAGCCGATGGAAAAAGCCACGCCATACATCAGCCCCATGCTGAGCCAGCCAAAATACCACGCCAGCGGCACACTGGCCAACAC
>JADGRK010000012.1 GCA_017880985.1 Rhodoferax sp.
CTGAGCCCTCATCACCTGGCGCAAGGGTTCAACCGGATAGACGCGAAAGCCGAACAAGGAGTCGCCAATGCCGGCCCACAGCGTTTCCAGATTGGCCCACCAGTTGGAGACGCGTCGCCCTTGCACGCGCAGGCCCGGCGCGCTGGCATCGAACACCGGCACGCCCAATATCATGGCCGCTGGCTGGCGCGCGGATTCGGCCATGAAGGTGGGGATAAGCTCGGCTGGATGCTGACCGTCCGAATCCATGGTCAAGACGTGACTGAATCCCGCCGCTGCGGCCTGTTCCAGGCCGTGCAGTACCGCCGCACCCTTGCCCTGGTTACGTGGCAAGACGATCACGCGCAGGTCGGCGTCTCGCGCTGCCATCGCAGTCAAGCGCTCGGCACTGCCGTCGTTGCTGCCATCCACCACCACCCACACCGGGCTCCAGTATTGGCGTGCCGCGCGCACGGTTTCATAGACCTTCGCGCCCGGGTTGTAGCTCGGGATGAGGACGAGATGCGTGGTCGAGGCAGCCATCATGAGGGCGAGCGGGCGTTCAGCTCGGGCGGTTGGTCAGCCTGCGTGGGCAGGGCGTTGGTCGGGTAAAACGACGAGCCTTGTACCAGTTCATGGGCAAAGTAGTGTTCCAGTTCAGCCATGAAGCGCTGGGTATGCTGCGGTGGATCAAAGCGCCGCCCCAGGCGCACCCGGTAATGGATCGGCATCGGCGGTTGGCGGAACAGCGACCAGCCTTTACCCAGATACTTTGAATCGGTTTCTATCAGTATCGTCTGCACCGGCACCTGCGCACGATGCGCGATCAGAGCGATACTGCCCTTGAGTGGATTGACCGGGTACGAGGTGGTGCGGGTACCTTCGGGAAAAAGCAACAGATGGCTGCCACAGTCAAAATCCTGGATTGCAAGCTGCACCATGCGCCGCACCGGTTCATTGCGGATGTAGCGCGCCAGCCGGCTACCCGCACCGAGAAAAATATTGTTCATCAGATCGGCTTTAAGCACGCAGGCGACATTCGGTAAGCGTGACATCACCATTACTGCATCCAGCAGGCATGGATGATTGGGCGCGAGAATCAGCGACGACTCGTTGCGCAGGGCATCCAGCGCCTCCAGGTCAAAGCTGAACCGGCGCGACATGCCAAGACTGGCAAGATATAAGCGAAACACTGCCATGATGACGTAACGCCCCAGCGCCTGTCCCCGGCGCTCGGACAGAAGCGGGTAAACAATCATCGCCACGGGCGTCCATGCCAGGCACAGTATCCCCAGCCAGACCACGCCCAGATATATCACCAGGTAATCGTAGGCATTCAGCAACACCCGCAATATGGCGCGCATGATCAGTCCCGCTCGCCGGACATAAACCGAAACGGATGCGCCGCAGTGGCCTCAACTTCCAGCAGCAGATCCTGGCGGCACACATCGGCCTGCAAGTAGACCGCGTTGGGCGTGGTGCCCAGGATGCGCTCAAGCTCGGTGCGAATCTGCGCCAGATCGGCGGGATGGCGCACGGATACCTTGTAATCCAGGCTGGTCAGATCGAACCCGGGCTGGCTCGCCAGACGATTTGCCTCTGCCAGCACGGCCTCGATATTGGTCATGGTTTCGCGGGTTTGCGCCACCACATCGGCGGGGTGCAGGGTTGCGTGGCCAACAATACTGGCGGTGCCAGATACAAACAACATCTCGTTTTGTCGCAGTTGCACCAGACTGGCACGCGAGAACGTCGGGCTGCGCGGGCCATATTGCTGCGGATATTGGCAGGCGCTGATCTGGCGCGGGTTTTCTATGCTCAGCGGCACCACGCGTCCGGCCAGGAATGCAATGCTTAACGGCCCCTGAGCTGAACCTAGCGCACACGCGGCAGGGGCATTCCCCACCACATTGCGTCCGTGCGCAAGGAAAGCGTCCTGCCGTCCCAGGTTGAACTGGCGATAGCGCTCCAGCCCGAAGCTGTGGCTGTTGATGTCAGCGATGTAATTCCAGAAGCGGAACAGATACGGGTAGCGCAGCGTGTCGAGCAGCGCAAATATTTGGCGATAGGCCGACTCGGTGGCCTGCTGTAGCGGCGTTTTGTCAGCACCGGCTTCAAACATGGTTTCAGACAGCACGATCACGCCGAACAAAACACCATCGTCATGGCGATAATGAATGGCGCCACACTGACCCCGCGTCAGCTGTCCGCTGCCGTGCCAGACTTCGCAGATGGAATCGCCACCATCGAGTCTCTGCATGGCTACGTGCATGCAGGGGGCGTCCCCGTCAGCTTGCGCCTGGCTCTCGAGTGCATCCGCAGAAAAACAGAGCGCGCCCAGCAGGCTGTTTTTCCACTGGGCCGGTTGTTTCAAAAACGCTGCAATCGACAGGTTTGCGCCATGCAGGGGGGGTGCTGTATCGCGCATCAGTTCACTGTTGCGCCAGTTTCATCCACCACCCGGATGTTGTGTTTGCGCGCCCGACGAGCAACGCAGCGGCTCTCGAACCTGCGGGCACAACACCGATGACCGGTACGTCGCAGTCCGAAACGCTGGCGGCGGATGCGGCGGGAACAGTGCTCATCGCGTAACTTGGCTTGCTATTTTCATCACCGCGAATTGTATCCAAGGACGAAGCAGAAAGGCCTCAAACACTCACTTTTATGTCCACTGTGCGCCGGGCAGATGCGCCTCATCGCGTTCCTCACCGAGGGTGCAGAGGTGCGCAAGATTCTGGTAAAACCGTGCATCGACGTCTCCACCCAGAAGCGGACCTCAATTTCATTGTCCGATTGACCCGGTCGATGTCTATGTCTATGTGTGCAAGCGCACAGATGAATTCTTGACAATTCTTTATTCTTAATCAGTGAGTCATCAATTGGCTCACACGCGTAGTAATTTTTTCAATTTTCTTTCAAGGAGAAACAATCATGAATAAAAACCAAGTCAAGGGCACTGTCAAAGACATCTCCGGCAAAGTTCAAGAGGAGGCCGGAAAATTAGTTGGAAACAAGGAACAACAAGCGAAGGGTTTGCTAAAACAGGTCGAAGGCAAAGCCGAGAAGAAGTTGGGGGATGTCAAAGAAATCGTCAAGGATTCCGCCCGCAAACCCTGAGAACTTATCCATAAACAAGGGATACGTCGGCATTAACGGTCAGCATCTCATCGACGCTGTTCGTTCCAGGCCGGACCGCGCAATTAAGAGAAGTGCGCGCAGTGCCGCTACAAGGGCTTCCCAAGACCAACTGAGCAATGTGCGCAGCGTGGGGTGGGCTTGTGTCTGCGACCACAGAAACAGCACGATCAACTCGCCCTTATGCAACGGGCTCAAACAGCTATTATTGTGATAGCTGTTTGTTGAGCGCACCACGCGTGATGGACGACAGCGTGGCGCGCGTCGTGATGACTTCCGGGTCCAGTCTCACTTCGATCAGCGTGCCCTCCTTGCGCGCCAAAGCGGCCAGCAGTTCGGCCTCAAATTCGGCGGTGCGCGTGATGCGCACACCCGCATAGCCGTAAGCGCGCGCCAGAGCGGCAAAGTCCGGGTTGTTCAAGTGCGAACCACTCACATGGCGCGGGTATTCGCGCTCCTGGTGCATGCGGATGGTGCCATACATGCCGTTGTTGAGCAGCACGATGATGCTCTTGGCACCGTGCTGAACGGCAGTAGCCAACTCCTGACCATTCATCAGAAAATCACCGTCACCAGCGATGGTCAAGACCACCCGTCCGGTCGTGATGGCGGCGGCAATGCCCGCCGGTACGCCGTAACCCATGGCACCCACGGTGGGCGCCAGTTGCGTCTTGTGCCCTTTGGCAAGCCCGTGGTGCTTGAAAAACCGGTGTAGCCAACTGGCAAAATTACCTGCGCCATTGGTCAGCACGGCATCGGCTGGCAGATGCCTTTGCAACAAGCCAACAATGGCGGGCATGTCAATGCTGCCCGGAAGCTCTTGTGGTTCGAGGTTTTCCAGGTAGTCCGCGTTGCAGGAGGCGGTCCAAGCCTGCCAAGGCACGGACAGCGGCGCGGGCAGCACTTCCAGCGAGCGGGCCGCCGCATTCATGGTGGCCTGAATGGCCAAGTCCGCCTGGTAGACGCGGTTGAGCTCTTCGGCACTGGCATGGATGTGCACCAGCTTCTGCTTGGGCTTCGGTGCTTCCAGCAGCGTGTAATTGCCGGTTGTCATTTCGCCGAGCCGCGGGCCAATGGCAATGATCAGGTCGCTCGCCTTGACGCGCGCGGCCAGCTTGGGATTCAGGCCAATGCCGACATCACCCGCATACAGCGGATGGTGGTTGTCAAAGGTGTCCTGAAAGCGAAACGCATTGCCCACCGGCAGCTTCCAGTTTTCAGCAAAGCGTTGCAGCGCCTGCGCCGACTGGGGTGTCCAGCCGCCACCACCGGCGATGACCAGCGGCTGCCTTGACGCCAATAGCATCTCACCCAGCGTGTGCAAGGAGCCAGGATCACTCCAGGCCTGGACCGCCTCAACGCGGGGCAACGGCTGCGCGTCGGTCATTTGGGTCAGCATGTCTTCGGGCAACACCAGCACCACCGGCCCCGGCCGGCCGTTCATGGCCGTTGCAAAAGCGCGCGCCACATACTCGGGCATGCGGTCAGCATCATCAATGCGCTCCACCCGTTTGGCAAAGCCCTTGGTACTGGGCCCGAAAAAACTGCCGTAGTCCACCTCCTGGAAGGCCTCACGATCGCGGCAGTCGCTGGCCACATCGCCCACCAGCAACACCATTGGCGTTGAATCCTGAAAAGCGGTGTGCACGCCGATGGAGGCATTGGTGGCGCCCGGCCCGCGCGTGACCATGCAAACACCCGGCCGGCCGGTGAGCTTGCCGTGCGCCTCGGCCATGAAGGCCGCGCCGCCCTCCTGACGACAGGTGATGAATTTGATCTGATCGTGGCGGGCATAGAGACCGTCCAGCACTGCCAGATAGCTTTCGCCGGGCACACCAAACGCATGCGTAACGCCCTGGGCCAGAAGGCAGTCAACAAGAAGATGGCCGGCAAGTTGTTTAGTCATACGCGCATTGTGCCGCGGCCAGCCGGAAAGACCGGCGCCTACTCCGGCGTACTGCTGTCTCCGTCGGCACCGCCAGCCGCCAGCGCTTGCCGCGCCAGTTCTTCCTCGCTCAGGGGTGGGGCTTCTTCAAGCGCCGCCAGCTCTTCGAGAAACTCCTCGCTTGGCGCTTCGTGCTCCAGCAGCACTTCTTCCAGCTTTTGCCGACCCGTTTCAATAGGCACCGAGGGTGACGCCAGTATGGTGGGTGGCACGGGGAATTTCTCGCCAAGCTCGAACTTCAACGCCTGTGATTTTTCATCCACCCAATGGGCAAAATCACCGTCCTTGGGCGCGTTTGAATCGGTCATGATTATCTCCTTGGCTTGCGTTGCGGCCCTGGCGCGATTGGCCAGAACACGGCTCATTATGGGCGCAGGCACCGCCCATTGATAGGGCCAGGTGCGGTGACCGTGCAAAATGGGCACACTGACCCTCCGTTGCGCCACCCGCCATGACATTACCCGCAATCGATTTTTTCTCTCCGTCGCCCGAGGTTGCCCGCCGGCTGATCGGCTCGACGCTGCTGGTCGATGGCGTGGGAGGCCGGATTGTCGAGACCGAAGCCTATGACCGGGAAGACCCGGCATCACACAGCTTTTGCGGCCCGACGCCGCGCAACGCGGCCATGTTTGGTCCGCCGGGGCGCACCTACGTGTACCAGTCCTACGGCATTCACTGGTGCCTGAACCTGGTCTGCCGCGAAGCGGGGCATGGTGCCGGCGTGTTGATCCGTGCGATCGAACCCCTGACCGGACTCGACATGATGCGGGCCCGGCGCGGGCTCGACGATGTGCGGCTGCTGTGCGCCGGGCCAGGGCGGGTGGGGCAGGCGCTGGGCATCACGCGGGAACACAACGGTCTGGCCATCGCCGCGCCACATTTCGAACTGTGTCCTGCAAGCGGGCCGGTTCAGGTGATTTGTGGACCGCGCGTTGGCATTTCAAAGGCGGTTGAGCAGCCCTGGCGCTTTGGGCTGGCGGGCTCACGCTTTTTGAGCCGGCCTTTCGGTTAAACGGCAGCAGCTCTGGCAGACCCCGGGTTTGTGAGTCAAATTGGGCTATGGCACCCGCGGATCTTGCGCAAGCAGCTATTCAAAATATAGCAAAAACCGGGCATCACTGCGAGCAGGCGGACGTTTTCGGGTCGGTCAAAGGTGCGATACTTCGTCCGCTGGGGTTGAATTTCTTAACAGGAGATGGCCATGAAATGGATTACCCGCTCGCATGTGCACGTTGATCGCGTTGCCTGTCCTTGGCTTATCGGCCGCTTCATTGATAGCACGGCGGAGTTTTTATTTGTGCCCAGGAATCAAATTGACAAAGTGGCCAAAGAAACCGGTGCCATCCCGTTTGACGCGCCCGGCGTCGAACTCGGCCATCACGAGGGCCGTTGTTCCTTTGAATCCATCATTTTGAAATATGAGCTGCAAGAGCCGGGTCTGTTGCGGCTGGCAAAAATCGTCCATGCCGCGGACATCGGCGAAGATATCGACAAAGATCCGCTCGCGCGTGGACTGGAAGCGATTGCCAGCGGCTACGGTCTGCGCTTCCCGCATGATCTGGAAAACCTGCAGCACCAGTTTGAAGTCTACGACGCGCTGTATGCGTGGTGTCGGCTGGATGTGGCCGGGAAATAAATCCAGATGGATTTGAGAATTCTCTTTACGACACGTATCGTCCGGCTTTTTTGTTACGGATTCCTGTCGCTCATCCTGGCCCTGTATCTGGTGCAGGTCGGTCTGACGGACCAACAAATCGGTTTGCTATTTTCGCTGACGCTGGCTGGCGACGCCGCAGTTTCACTGTGGCTGACCACCTCTGCGGACCGGTTTGGCAGGCGGCGCACTTTGCAGATTGGCGCGCTGTTGATGCTGGGCGCGGGACTGGTGTTCATTTTGACGAATAACATCGTCCTGCTGATGGTCGCCGCAATCATTGGCGTCATGAGCCCAAGCGGGAATGAGATCGGGCCGTTTCTGTCGGTCGAACAGGCCGGGCTGAGCCAGATCATTCCCGGCGAAAAGCGCACACAGGTGTTCGCCTGGTACAACCTGGTGGGCTCGTTTGCCACCGCTACCGGTGCGCTTTGCGGTGGCTGGGTGGCGCAAATTTTGCAGGACCGCGGCTGGCTGGCACTGGACGCGTACCGGGTTGTGCTGGGCGGTTACGCCGTCGGTGGCCTGGTCTTGACGCTACTTTTTATGACCCTCTCATCAGCCGTCGAAGTGCAGGAAAAAATTGTCACCAGGGCCAAAGTTATTTTGGGACTCCACCGATCGCGCGCCGTGGTGCTGCGCTTGTCGGCGTTGTTCGCGCTGGACGCATTCGCCGGCGGCCTGATCTTGCAAAGCATGATCGCGTATTGGTTCCATATCAAATTTGGTGCCGACACAGCCCTGTTGGGAAGCATCTTTTTTGGCGCCAATATTTTGGCGGGGATTTCGGCCTTGCTGGCGGTGCCTCTGGCGAAGCGCTTCGGGTTGATCAACACGATGGTCTTCACCCATGTTCCCTCCAACTTGTTGTTAGTCCTCGTGCCTTTGATGCCGAACCTGCCGCTGGCTATCGGCCTGCTGCTGGCGCGTTTCAGCATTTCGCAGATGGATGTACCGACGCGGCAGTCCTATACGATGGCCGTCGTTGCTGCGGATGAGCGCTCGGCGGCGGCGGGCGTGACGGGCATCGCGCGTTCGGTCGGCGCTTCACTCTCGCCTGCGTTGACAGGAATTTTTCTGGCAAATCCCGCCTTGTTCAGCCTTCCCTTCTTCCTGTGTGGCGGTCTGAAACTCGTGTATGACCTGGCGCTCTATCGAAGCTTCAGCAGGATGAAACCGCCGGAAGAAAATTTATCTCAGGGCGGCACGAAATTTCTTTGACTGGTGTGGCCGATGGAGCTGGAGTCGTTGCTACAGGTGGCATCCCGGCTTGTGTGGGCCAGCGCACGGAACGTGAAGGCGCAGCGTGCAATTATGAACGTGTTAACTGAACATAGGATGAATCATGAAACATAGCAACGCCGTTCGAAGTCTATTGTTGTCAGTGTTGGTTGCAGCCAGTACCGCAGCAGCGCCGGCATTTGCGCAAGTCAGCGTCAACATCGGCATCGCGCCGCCCGCGCTACTGTATGAGACAGCGCCCGCCATGGCCCCCGGTTACGTCTGGGCACCGGGCTACTGGGCGTGGCACGGCGACCGTTACATCTGGGTTCGCGGGCGCACCATCGTGCAACGCGTCGGTTACCGTTGGGCGCCCGATCACTGGGAGCAGCGCGGCAGCGGCTATTACCGCCAGCCAGGCATGTGGGAGCGCGATACAGAGTACCGAGTTTTGAAAGTAAAAAAAGAAAAGAAGCCCAAACACTGGGATAACAAGCGCAACGATAACGGGCCTGGCCACGGCAAGCCCGACCGGCCTGGCAAAGGCGGCAAACAAAACCGCTGACTTGCGACTGGCGTTTAACCAAGTGGTGCGTTAGCGGCTGATTCAATTGGGCGCGCGCCAGTTGTTCCAGCAGCTTGATCGCTCGGCCAAGCGGTGGCTGCGATATATGCAGCCGTTCCGCCGCCTGGCGATAATTCCGGCTCAGGGCGACAGCGACCGATCAACTCTTGAAGAAAGCCGCATCATGCAAAAGCGAAAAATAGGAAATAGTGGAATGACCGTGTCAGCATTGGGCCTCGGCTGCATGGGCATGTCGGAGTTCTACGGCCAGACCGATGATGTTGAATCCTTGTTGACGCTGGAAGCGGCCTATGCCGCTGGTGTCAGCCTGTTCGACACCGCTGATGCGTATGGATTCGGACACAACGAAGAACTGCTGGGTCGCTTCATCGCTGGAAAACGCAACAACGTGTGCATTGCAAGCAAGTGTGGCTTGGTCAGAAAGGCCGATGCCTATGAGCGCCGTGTTGACAACAGCCCGGCCTACATTGCTAGCGCTTGTGAAGCTTCATTGAAACGATTGAGGGTGGAAGCGATTGACCTCTATTACCTTCATAGGCTGAATCTGGAAACGCCGCTTGAAGAATCGATTGGGGCACTGGCTCAACTGGTCAAGCAAGGCAAGATCAAGGCCATCGGCCTGTGCGAGGTGTCGCCAGCGACGCTGCGGCGTGCGGCGGCCATCCATCCGATCGCGGCAGTGCAAAGCGAATACTCGTTGTGGACGCGCGACCCGGAGCTCGGCGTGTTGCAGGCCTGTCGCGAAGTCGGTGCCGCTTTTGTTGCCTACAGTCCTCTGGGTCGCGGATTTTTGACCGGCAAAATTACAGATGCCGGCGCCCTCGGTGCCAAAGATTTTCGAAGTTTCAATCCCCGCTTTGCAGATCAGAACCTGCAGCGTAATTTGCACATCGTCGAGATCGTCAAAGTCATCGCGGCGGAGAAAGGGTGCACGCCCGCACAACTGGCGCTGGCCTGGCTGCTCGCGCAGGGTGACGACATCATTCCCATTCCCGGAACCAAGCGGACCCGATATCTGCAGGAAAATCTTGGCGCATTGCAGGTCACGCTCAGCGAGGCGGAACTTTCCCGCATTTCGCAAGCCCTGCCAGGCGGCATCGCCGCCGGTGAGCGCTACAGTGAGGAAGGGATGAAGGGCATCAATGCCTGACCCGGCGCGTGACATCTTGCTGGACGACAACACGCCGATTGATTGCGTTGACTTTGTGGCAGCTTATGTTGAACGAGACATCCCCCACCCGTTAACCCTCACGCCACGCCTGGTATCCGCCGCGCAGGATGCGTGTTTGCGTAAACCCGTGGCGCTCGCGCAGGATAGGCAGCGCCTTGCGGCTGCGCGCACCACCCGTGCAATAGACCACGGTGGGCTTGGCTGGATCGAGCAATTTGATCGCTGCGCTGTCCTGCCCTCTCTGGAGCGCTCCCAATGGCAGGTGCGCGGACGGCAGGATCGCGCCTGCCGCGCGCTCCCAATCATCGCGCACGTCGATCAACTGCAGCTGCGAAAATGTCGCGCGCAGCTCAGGCAGATCGATCTCGTCGGTCAAAGATTTCGACTCGTCCGCGCACGTCTCGCCATAGTGCTCGGGCGGCAGTTCGCCGATGTCGCGGCTGCGCGGATCGGCCGCGAGCGTCACGGTTCGCATCCTCATCGTGAGCGCGTCCCACAGCAGCAGGCGTCCGCTCAAGCTCTCGCCGATACCCGTGAGCAGCTTGATCGCCTCGGTCGCCTGGACGGTCCCGATCAGTCCCGGCAACACGCCCAGGACGCCGGCCTCGGCGCAGTTCGGCACCGTTGCGGCTGGTGCAGGCTCTGGAAAAAGACAGCGATAGGTCGGACCACCGCGCCAATTAAACACACTCACCTGTCCCTCGAAGCCGTGAATCGCGCCATAGATGAACGGCCTTCCAGCGAGCACACAGGCGTCGTTCACGAGGTAGCGCGTGGCGAAATTATCCGAGCCGTCCAGCACCACGTCGCACTCGCGCAGGCGCTCCAGCGCGTTGGCGCGCGTGAAACGCTGGGCCCGCGGCACGATCTCGATGAGCGGATTGAGCGCGTGCAGCCGCCTCGCCGCGACCTCGACCTTGAGCTGGCCCGCATCCTCACTCGTAAAGAGCACCTGTCGTTGCAGGTTCGATAGGTCGACGCGATCTGCATCCAGGATCTCGATGCGTCCCACGCCCGCCGCCGCCAGATACAGCAGCGCCGGGCAACCCAGTCCGCCCGCGCCGATCACCAGCACACGAGCGTTTTTCAGCTTCTCCTGCGCCTGCGCTCCGAAGCCTGGCAGCGAGAGATGCCGAGCGTAGCGCTCGAGCTCGTCGTGGCTCAGTGGATGCGTCATTGCGAGCGAAGCGCGGCAATCCATGACTTTCGTGCCTCTCCACCGTGGATCGCCACGGCCTGCGGGCTCGCGATGACGTCGGTCGGTCCAGACTTCGCAGTGACGAGAAGTGCGGCTTCGCGCTGACGAGACGTGCGGACGTCGCTTCCGTCATAGGTCGAATCCCAGTCCTTCCAGACTGGATCGTAGCCCTGGCTGCGCAGCAAGGCCGCCACCTCGGCCGGGCTGCGATCATCGTCGATCTCGAATTGTTTCAGGGATTCAATCTTGCCAGCGTAGCCACCTGGATTCGTGCATGAGCCCGCGCTCATGGCGGTGAAGCCCAGATGCAAGGCGTGGTCGCGAAACGCAGCGCTCTCGCGCGTCGAAAGTGCCAGCTCAACTTCCGGACTGAAGAGGCGAAACGCACACGCCGCCTGCACCAGTTCACGCTCATTGAAGGGCGTGATGTCGATCTCGCTGCCAGCGTGCGGACGCAAACGCGGAAACGAAATGCTGTACCGCGTGCGCCAGTAACGCTTTTCCAGGTAGCGCAGATGCAGACCGACGAACCACGATTCGGCACGCCAGTCCGACAAACCGTAGAGCGCGCCGAGTCCAATCTTCTTTACACCGGCCCGGCCGAGGCGGTCCGGCGTTTCGAGCCGGTAGCTCATGTCGACCTTTGGCCCTTTCAAATGGTGCTCGGCGTACACCCCGGCGTTGTAGGTCTCCTGATAAACCAGCACCGAGCTGAGGCCGTCGATCGTCAGCGCAGCGTCCTCGGCTTCTTCGAGCGGCTGCACTTCCATCGACAGGCTCGAAAAACGCGGCCTCAGCAGCCGCAACGCATTGCGAAAATACGCCGCGCCGTAGCGACTGGACTCGCCGGTTACGAGCAACACATGATCGAAACCGTGCCGTTGGAGCACATCGGCCTCGGCGAGAATCTCGGCGTCGTTGAGCGCTTTGCGCGGGATGCGGTTTTTCGCGCTAAAGCCGCAATAGGTGCAGACGTTGGCGCAGATGTTGGTAAGGTACATCGGCGCGTACAACTGCATGGTGCGGCCAAAGCGCTCGACGGTGAGACGCTGGCTGAGCTGCGCCATCTCTTCGAGGAACGGTGCGGCCGCTGGCGAAAGCAGCGCTGCGAGGTCTTCGAGGTCGAGCCCTGCGCCCACACGCCCGAGCGCGCGGCGCACGTCGGCGGCGGTTTTCAGTTCGATCGCGCGACCGATTCCAGCGAAGTCGTGCTGTTTCCAAATATCGACAAAAGTCATGACTGCCTCCACGCTCGGCACTGCGTGTCCTCGCTTCCCCCCGAGGGGGCGCTCGCTTGCTTGGGGCGGCCCGGCGCGGCGCTCATGCGCCGATCTCCGAGAGAAACGCCGTCAGCGGTGAGGTTGCGTGCGCAAGCGGTCTTGTTGATCGCGCTACCGGGCCTGATTCGAACGCCATGCGGCCGGCCTGGACGCCCAGTTTGAACGCGTGGGCCATCGCCACGGGATCAGCTGCGGTCGCGATGGCCGTGTTCACCAGCACCGCGTGCGCACCGAGTTCCAGCGCCGCCGCTGCATGCGAGGGCGTTCCGAGCCCGGCGTCGATGATGACGGGCACGTTGCTCTGAGCGATGATGATTTCCAAAAACGCACGCGATTCGAGACCACGGTTGCTGCCGATCGGCGCGCCGAGCGGCATCACGGCAGCGCAGCCGGCTTCTTCGAGCTGTTTGCACAGGACCGGGTCGGCGTGCACGTAAGGTAGCACGATAAAGCCGCGTTGCACGAGATCCCGCGCCGCCTTGAGCGTCTCGATCGGATCCGGCATCAAGTATTTCGGGTCCGGGTGAATTTCGAGTTTTACCCAGTTCGTCTCCAGCGCATCGCGCGCAAGTTCGGCGGCGAGCACGGCCTCTTTCGCATCGCGCACACCCGAAGTGTTTGGCATCAGCCGATAGCGGCCGCGGTCGAGGTGCGCGAGGATGTTGTCGGGCGCGCCGTCGGTCTGCATGCGACGCAAGGCCACCGTGACGAGTTGGGTGCCGGAGGCAGCGAGGCTTTCCGCCATGACCGCGCCCGAACTGTACTTGCCGGTGCCGAGGAAAAGGCGGGAAGAAAACTCGGTACCCGCGATGACAAGAGTGGATGCGTTCATTTTTAAAAGAGTTAGTTTATTGGATTGGGGACAAGTGAGCACCAGGTTCATCCACCCTGCGTTGCCTGTATGACGAGCACCTGGTCGCCATCGGCGAGGCGCTGCGTCAGCCAACCGGAGCGCGGCACGACGGCGTCGTTGATCGCGACGGCCACGCCTTTGCTCGCGCTCAGTCCGAGTTCGTCGAGCAGTTGCGTTAGCGTCGTGGTGTCAGCCACCGCGAGCGACTTGTCATTGACCCTGACCGTCATGGCGCGTGCCTCGTTGTTTTGGGACGGGAGAGGTTTCTCCGCCGGTTTTGCGGAATCAGTCGGCATTGGCCTGATGGTCAAATTGAGCTGGGTAGGGTGCATGGGACTCTTCTCAACATGCTCTTTGAAGCGTGGATTGTGGTAGCTCGGGAGACGCTCGCCGGGGCAGCAATCGACCTGCCTGCAGCGCCTGCGCCAAGCGCGCGATCTCGGCCTCGGGTGAGGGCGCGCCGGTGATGGCACTGATCACAGCCACACCCGCTGCACCGCATTGCATGGCCTGCGCGGCGCGCGGCCCATCCATGCCAGCAATGGCCACCACTGGCAGCGGCAGCAGGGCGCACCAGTAGGCGAGGTTGTCGTTGCCCTGCGCGATCCAGGGCATGCGCTTGGCCCGGGTTGGGTGGATCGGGCCGCAGGCGATGTAGCTGGGCTGCAGAGCCCAGGCGCGACAGACCTCCCAATAACTGTGGGTGCTTAGGCCCAGGCGCAGGCCGGCACCTGCAATGGCACCCAGGTCGGCGCTCTCCAGGTCTTCCTGGCCCAAGTGCACACCGTAGGCGCCTTCCTCGATGGCCAAAGCCCAGTGGTCGTTGATGAACAACTGCGCATTCACAGACTGTGCAGCGGTGATGCTGGTGCGCACCTCGTTCCGCAAAGAAGGGTGTTTGGAATCCTTGATTCGCAGTTGCACCGTGCGCACTCCGGCGTCGAGCACGCGCTGCACCCAGACGGCACTGTCCACGATGGCGTACAGGCCCAGATCGGGCTCGCTGAGCTTGGCAAAGGCACTGCCCCCGGCCTGGCCCGCCAGGCTCATCGTGGGCAAGTTCTCAAACGCCAGCGCAAAGCGCGCGCATGGGTGCACCGGTCCGGCGCCCTGGCCCGCGCCATAGCCATGGCGCAGGGCGTGTGTGGTCGCCATCTTGGCCAGAATGATGGCCTCGATCTCGACGAAGCCATGCGCCATGGCTGCTGCGGCGCTGGCGGCCAACACGCAGCCGGTGCCGTGGTGATGCGCGGTAGCCACGCGCGGCAGGCTCAGCCAGCCGCTCGCCTGCGGCGTGGCTGCATAGTCTTCGCTCCTGTCACCGGCCTCATCGCCGCCGGTGATCACTACCGCCTTGCAGCCCAGCGCCAACAAGGCGCTGGCGGCTTGTTCTACGGCGGGCCTGCTGTGCAGCGGCGCACCGCCCAGCAGGGCCGCGGCTTCGCTGCGGTTGGGTGTGATCAGCGTGGCGCGTGGCAGCAGGGCCGTGCGGTAGCCGTGCAACAGGGCCTGATCGGCGAAAACTGCGCCGGTGCTGGCGCGCAGCACCGGGTCCACCACCACCGGCAGGGCCGGGTGCTGCTGGCGCAGGCGGTCGATCCAGTGCGCCAGCAGCTGCAGGTTCTCGGCGCTGCCGAGCATGCCGGTCTTGATCGCAGCGGGCGGCATGTCACTGGCCAGGGCGGTCAGTTGTGCCTCCAGCAGGGCGGGGGACACCGGTTCGATCTGTTGCACTGCGACAGAGTTTTGTGCCGTGATGGCTGCCACCACGGTGCAAGCGTGCGCCCCGAACCCCTCGATCGCGCGCAGATCGGCCTGCAATCCGGCGCCGCCACCACTGTCCGAGCCGGCCACGCTCCAGACCACGGCGGGTGCCGATTTAGGTGCTGGCTGATGGGTCATTTTGTACTCAGGTTGCGGGCGATCTGGTTCATGCGGCCTGGCTCGGCGCCTTGGCGATGGGGATGTAGATCTCGCTACCGGCCTTGCGGAATTCGACCGATTTGGCCTGCATGCCGGCGCTGAGCGCCTGCTCTTCTCCCACACCTTGTCTGGCAGCGTACTCGCGCACCTCTTGTGTGATCTTCATGGAGCAGAATTTGGGCCCGCACATGGAGCAAAAATGCGCCACCTTGGCGCCGTCGGCGGGTAGCGTCTCGTCGTGGAAGTCACGCGCGGTGTCGGGGTCCAGACTCAGGTTGAACTGGTCCTGCCAGCGGAATTCGAAGCGGGCCTTGGACAAAGCCTCGTCGCGGGCGCGCGCGCCGGGGTGGCCCTTGGCGACGTTGGCCGCATGCGCCGCGATTTTGTAGGCGATGATGCCTTGCTTGACGTCCTCGCGGTCGGGCAGACCCAAATGCTCCTTGGGCGTCACGTAGCACAGCATGGCGGTGCCCTGCCAGCCGATCATGGCCGCGCCGATGGCGCTGGAGATGTGATCGTAACCCGGCGCGATGTCGATGGTCAGCGGCCCCAGCGTATAGAACGGTGCTTCGTGGCAGTGCTTCAACTGCTCGTCCATGTTGGCCTGGATCATGTGCATGGGCACGTGGCCCGGGCCTTCAATCATGGTTTGAACATCGTGCTTCCAGGCGATTTGGGTCAGCTCGCCAAGCGTGCGCAACTCGGCAAACTGTGCCTCATCGTTGGCATCCGCGCCGCTGCCGGGGCGCAGCCCGTCGCCCAGTGAGAAGCTCACGTCGTAGGCCTTCATGATGTCGCAGATGTCTTCGAAATGCTCATACAGAAAGCTCTCGCGGTGGTGCGAGATGCACCACTTGGCCATGATCGAGCCGCCGCGCGAGACGATGCCGGTGCGGCGCCTGGCGGTCATCGGGATGAAGGGCAGGCGAATGCCCGCATGGATGGTGAAGTAGTCCACGCCCTGCTCGGCCTGCTCGATCAGCGTGTCGCGGAAGATCTCCCAGCTCAGGTCTTCGGCCACGCCGCCCACTTTCTCCAGCGCCTGGTAGATCGGCACGGTGCCGATCGGCACCGGGCTGTTGCGAATGATCCAGTCGCGCGTGGTGTGAATGTTTTTGCCGGTGGACAGGTCCATCACATTGTCCGCACCCCAACGGATCGCCCACACCAGTTTTTCCACCTCTTCTTCGATACTGGAGGTGACCGCTGAGTTGCCGATGTTGGCGTTGATTTTGACCAGAAAATTGCGCCCGATGATCATCGGCTCGACTTCCGGGTGGTTGATGTTGGCCGGAATAATGGCGCGCCCGCGTGCCACCTCATCGCGCACGAACTCCGGCGTGATCAGGTCCGGGATGCACGCACCCATCGGGTTGCCGCGCAGGCGCTGCTCACGCTCGGCATCATTCAGGTACTGCGCCATCCATTCGCGCTTGCCGTTCTCGCGTAGGGCAACGAACTCCATCTCCGGTGTGATGATCCCCTGGCGCGCGTAGTGCATCTGGGTTACGTTGGCGCCGGCCTTGGCGCGCCGCGGCGTGCGTTGCAGCGCGGCCGACTCGGCGCGCAGGGCGGCAATGCGCTCAGCCTCGCGCTCGTCATGGCGCGTACCATCATCGAATCCGCGGTGGGCGCGACCGGCATAGGTCTCGGTGTCCTGGCGCGCCTCAATCCAGGCGTTGCGCAGGGCGGGCAGGCCACGGCGCACGTCGATCTCGGCGCTGGGGTCGGTGTACGGCCCGGAGGTGTCGTAGAGCGTGGCGATTTCGCCATTGCTCAAATGCACGTCGCGCATGGGCACCCGCAACTGCGGGTGCAATTGCCCGCTGGCATACACCTTGTGAGAGGCAGGGAAGGGTTCGCGGGTCAGCGAGAGCAGTTGCGCGAGTTTGTCGGGAGCATTCATCCGGGCCATCCTTTCGGGGTGTCACTACACAGTGCTCCGGAAGGTGGCCAGGCGGCAAGCACGTGGGATGCTTTGATGTCTGACAGCTCTTCTTACGTCGGTACTAACCGATTCAAGTTCACGGGTTTGGTTCTGGCCATCTCGGCGACTCCACCACAATTGGCGGATCGCACCCCGGAGCGGGGTTGATTGTAGCGCCAAGCCAGGGTGGGCGGCGTGGGCCGCAAGATGGGGCTGGACGCCACCAACAAATGGCCCGGTGAGACCAGCCGCGAGTGGGGGCGCACCATGCAGATGAGCGCCGAGGTGACAGCCTAGGTGGAGCAGCTATGGCAGACGCTGGGTTTATAAGCAAAATAGGCCTCAAGCCCTTGTGGAACTTGCACAAAC
>JADGRK010000171.1 GCA_017880985.1 Rhodoferax sp.
GGCTTGCGCGACGACGCGCAGTTGGCGAGTGATCTGCGGCTGCAAATCGGCAGTGAATTCTGTGTTGATCTGACCGGCTACACACGCAGCATCCGTGAACTCTTGCTGCTGTTTCATGGCGCTGATTTGTTGATCACCAATGATGGCGGGCCGGGCCACTTTGCCAGTCTGACTCCGATTCAAAGCATGGTCTTTTTCGGCCCTGAAACCGGCCGTTTGTATGGGCCGCTGGGATTGCGCGCGCAGGTGCTCGAATCCGGTCTGGCGTGTTCGCCCTGCCTGAGTGCCTACAACCACCGGCTCACTTTTTGTGATGGCGACAACCAATGCCTCAAGCGCCTTGCCCCCGACCCGATACTCGGTCGTGCCTTGGCTGCTTTGGCAGCGCCAGGGCCGGTGCTGTCATGAGTCAAGGCCGGCGTTGGCAGCAACGTCTTTTTTTGCTGCTGGAGTGGCTCAATCGATTTCGCTATATCAAGTTTGGCCTGGTCGGTGCCAGTGGCACGGTGGTCAACCTGGTGGTGCTGTATGCCGCGCATGAGTATTTGTTTCGTGCCATTGAAGCCCCCGGCAGCAAGCCCTATGCCTCACTGGCGCTGGCGATTGCGCTGTCCACGATCAATAATTTCACCTGGAACCGGCTCTGGACCTGGGCTGATCGCAAGCATCAGGTTGATAGTCACAGCCGTAACCAGGGGTCAACCGCGGGCACCCTGTTGCGCCAGTTCGGTCTTTATACGCTGGCTTCGTGGCTCGGGATCGCGCTCCAATACGGCCTGACGCTTTGGCTCACCACCTACCTGCATTACCTGCTGGCCAACCTGATTGCGATCGTGATTGCCAGTGTCGGCAACTTTCTGGCCAATGATCGCTGGACCTTTCATCGGCACAAAAAAAAATAGGTCACGATGGATCACCCGGCATACGTGTCCCCGCCGTCTCAACTTGATCGCGCCAGTTGGGCGTGGTTGATGTTGCTGATCCTGGCGCTGGCCATTTATGCCTTTGGATTGGGCGGTCAATACAACCCGAGCAACGGGGATGAATTGGTCTATACCCACATTGCGCGCCTGACTGCTGCATCGGGCCACTGGCTGCCGCTGGTGTCCGAGCTGGATCATATGCGCAACACCAAACCGCCCTTGCTGTTTTGGCAGGCCATGCTGGCCGGTGACTGGGGGCAAAACTGGACCCTGGCTGCCCTGCGCACGCCTAGCCTGATCTACACGCTGCTGATCACAAGCGCGCTGGCCTGGACGGTCCGGCTCATCAGCCACAATTTGCGCAGTGCCTGTATTGCCGCCTGCATCTATCTGGCGTTTTTTTGCACCTTTCGCTACGGGCGTACTTTTTTGACCAGTGCACCTGAGGCTTTCTGGCTGAACCTGCCGATGTTCTGGCTGCTGTGGCGGCGCTTGCGTCCCACATCCGCCAGCGGGACCGGTGATCTGGGTTGGATTGCACCGGTCGGATTCGGTCTGGCATTTGGGTTGGGGTTGGCTTACAAATCCTTTGCCCTGATTGCACCGGCCGCCGCCGCGCTGTGGTGTGCCCAACTCCTGAGTGCGCCTGGGTTGAGTTGGCGGGTCGCGCTGGTGACCACAATCAAGGTCAGCCTGAGTGCGGCCATCGCGCTGGGCATTTTTGCTTTCTGGTTTGTACTCGACCCTGACCCTGCTGCGGTGTGGCAAGAGTTTGTCATCGGAGAAAACGCAGGCAAGTTGTCAAATAGTCAGGGCTACTGGCAGGTGGCTTTGTTTGGGGGCGGTGGCAGTATCTGGGCACAGCTGCTGGCCTATGTGCAAAACGCCGGTTTGTTGGCGTTTGTGGTGATGGGTCTGGGCGGGGTCGCTCTGCAGTTTGGGCATCAAGCCTGGCGGGGACGCGGCGTACGCGGCGCTGACAAGGCCCGCACCCAATTGCCAGCGCATTTGGTGATTCTGCTGGTCTGGTTGGCGGTGTGGCTAGTCGTGTTCAGCTTGCCCAGCCAGCGCTCAGCGCGCTATGTCATCCCGGCCATGCCGGCGTTGGCCATGCTGATGGCGCTTTATTGGGAGCGGATTGCACGCGGCTGGTTTTTATTGTCCTTGTTGTTGTGCGGCGTTTTCATCGGGGTTCTGGGGCGCGTCGCCTGGGCGGCCCATGATGTGGGTATCGGCACTGACATCGAATTCCGGGTCACGCTGCTCGCCGTGGTGATCGGCTTCATCGTGGTGATGGGTGGCGTGTGCAGGCCCGCCTGGACGCGGGCCTGCACGCTGGCGGCCTGCCTGATGGTGTATGCCTGCTTCGGTTTGACGACGGCGCCATTGAACGGAGAATCCGGGCAGTACCCAAACCCTGTCGCTGTCAAATTGCAGCAGGCACGAGTCGCGGTTCCGAACGGCTTCAACGGGCAATTTGAGCGCTTTCAATTCTTGCTGCCGGGCAACCAGTTTGTGCCTTACGAGGGCGAAGCTCGTACCACGTCCGGCACCCATGCTGGAGAACTGCTGCGTCTGCTAAGCGACTACGATGCAGTGGTCTGGCTGCAAGCCGATCTCTCCGAGTCAGCGCCGCCCTGCGCGCCAGACTGCACCGTGTTGGGAAGCCGCTGGGAAGTGAAGGGACGCCATCAGCCGGGCGAAATCACGCTGGCCAACCTCTGGTACCCGCAGACCTGGCTGTTCAGGCGCGAGTGGCTGATAACGCGTTGATGAGCCAGCAAGCCTGAAGACCCAGCCACAACCAAGGGTCAATCACTGCATCCCACACATTGCCAGTCGGCAAGCGGGTCAACACAAAAAGTGCCAGGACACAGAAGATCAATATAAACCCGGGCCGCCCTGACGCCGTTTGACTGGAATCCGCGCCACCAAGGACGATCCAAAGCAGCGTTGCCAACATCGCCACCGCGCCAAGCGCAGCCGAACTGAAGCCCCAAGCGTAAACCGAAAACGGCAGCCAGGCGAATGCATCCGCTAGCAGCACCCAGCCCAGTGCGATACCTGCAAGCCCCAGCGTCCCCGGTGCCGGGACTCGCAATTGATCTTTAACCTCACCATTTTGAGGGCGCCAGACGCGCCATAGCCACACAAGGCCAATCGTTGCGCTGGTCAAGCTCGGCGTTTGAAACGCCAGTCCCAGCCAATACGCTGGCGACGCGCTACCCGGCACCAGTGTCCAGGCCATCACCAACAAACTCAAACCGAGCCGATACGGGCGTCTGAACCGACCCGCCAGCAACAGGGCGCCGCTGCCCAGAACGATCGCCCACACCCCGTGCAGAGTCAGCCGCATGGCCTCGGCGCCAGGCAATACCGGGTTGTCCGTTGACATCAGCAGATTCAGGAAAGCGCTTGTGTCCATCACGTGAGGAGATATCAAGGCGCGCCAACTGGCAAGGAAAACCGTTGCCAGGCAATGCGGCGACGCTGATCGGTATAACTCACCCACAAGCTCTGATCCGCCCAGGCCAGCGCCGGGTAAGAATATTCTGCGGTGCCGGTACCGTGTGCCAGCGCTTGTGCCAATGACCAACTTCTGCCGTCGGCTGAAGTGCTCAAATCCAATGCGTTGCGGGAGTGGGGCGAAGAATTGTGAACAAGATACAGATGCCCTGGTGCCAAGGTCAACCCGGCCACGGAAGAGTCGGGGTTGTCCAATGCCAAATCAGGCAGATCAGACCAACTCTGTCCGCTATCCATGGTTTCGGCCGCGCCCACCTTGCCTTCAGGCTGGTGATTGCGCATCAGTGCCAGCCAGTGTGATTGGTTCAACATCAAGAGCGTGGGTTGCAACAGGTGCTTGCGGCGCGAAATCCGAACCAGACTCAAGAACTCGCCGCTGGCGTCAAAGCGCAAGGCCACCGGGTACTTGATGCCGAGTTCAAAATGCACCGGCAACACCATGCCGCCATCTTTCAGAGGCAGTGGTGCCGTGCGCACCAGAAAGCTGGTGTTCCAAAGCCACGACAAGGGCAAAACCCGCACCACATTAAACGACAAGGCGGCCAGGCTCTGCCCCTCATCGCTCTGGCGCAAATGCACGATGCGAGAGGCGGCCCAGCCCGCCAGACCGGTCACCACCACAAACAGATGAATCTTGCCGCTGCGGTCAAGCCAGGCCACCGGGTTGCCCAGTCGGTGCACGCCAAAACCCAACTGTTCACCCAGCGTCTGGCGGTTCACCACCCAACGCGCTGCGCTCCACTGCTGCGAGGCACGGTCAAACTGTGAGGCGGCAATTTGCACATCGGCGGCACCTTCACGGCTGCCCGCAAACCAGAATACCAGCAGCGTCGAAGGCCGCGCCGCAGGCAGCGCCAGCAGGCTGCTGGCGTGCGCGGCTGGTGTGTTATCGGGCATCGGGATCTGACCACGCGCCACCAGAACCAGCGGACCCGCGCCGCTTGCTGCTTGTGGCCCGGGCCAAAGCGCTTGCGCCAAGGGTGCGATCTGATTGCGCTGCGTTACATCCATGGCCAGTAAAGCCACGCACATGAGCAGACCGAACAGCAATCTCGGACTTGCAGACCGCCTGCCAGGCAGCGTCAGGGCATCAGGCATGGCGCGGGGTTATCGGCGATGCCGGTCTATGCCGACAGCGCGGTGCCCGGTCGCTGGCAAGTTCGGCTCCCTGATGCCAGGCTCAGTGTCTGAAATGCCGCACACCGCTGAACACCATGGCTACACCGCGCTCATCCGCCGCGTCAATTACCTCCTGGTCGCGCATGGAGCCGCCGGGCTGGATGATGCAGGTGGCGCCAGCGTCCACCACCACGTCCAGGCCATCGCGGAACGGGAAGAAGGCGTCGCTGGCCACCACTGTGTCTTGCAGGCTCAGCTTGGCGTGCTGGGCCTTGATACTGGCAATGCGGGCTGAATCGAGGCGGCTCATCTGGCCGGCACCAACCCCCATGGTCATGCCAGCCTTGCAAAACACGATGGCATTGCTCTTGACGTATTTGGCAATCTTCCAGGCGAATAGCAGGTCCTGCAATTGTTCCGCCGTGGGTTGCTTCTTTGTGACGACCTTGAGGTCGGAGAGCTTGAGCTCATGGTTGTCAGAGGTTTGCATCAAGAGCCCAGAGCTGACGCGCTTGATGTCCATGGTATTGCGGCCCAGGCTGCCGTCGGTGGGCAGGCTGATTTTCAGGATTCGCACATTGACTTTGGTTTTGAACACCGCCAACGCCTCGGGGCTGAAGTCGGGGGCCATCAGCACTTCCACAAACTGCTTCGAAATTTGTAGCGCTGCACGCTCATCCAGCGGGCGGTTGAAGGCAATAATGCCCCCAAAAGCGGAGGTCGGATCCGTCTGGAAAGCCTTGCTGTAGGCTTCCAGTGGGTCGGCACCCACGGCCACGCCGCAGGGGTTGGCGTGTTTCAGGATGACGCAAGCGGTGCCCTCCTTGGCGGCATCAAAGCTCTTGACGCATTCCCAGGCGGCGTCGGCATCGGCGATGTTGTTATACGAGAGTTCCTTGCCCTGTAACTGCTGCGCGGTGACCAGCGAGCCAGGGGCTGGGAATAAGTCGCGGTAGAAGGCGGCTTGCTGGTGCGGGTTTTCGCCATAGCGCAGGTCTTGCAGCTTGACAAAGCAAGCATTGGACTGGCCGGGGAACAATTGTCTGGTGGGCGCGTAAGCGGGTGCGTTCTTGTCTTCTTCAAAGTTGAGCGAAGACAAATAGTCGCTGATGGCAGCGTCGTACTGGCTGACGCGGTTGAAGGCGGCTACCGACAAGGCAAATTTGGTCTTCAGGTCAAGCCCGCAGTTGGCTTTGAGCTGGGTTAACACTTGCGCGTATTGCGAGGCGTCAGTCAACACCGCCACGTCTTTCCAGTTCTTGGCCGCGCTGCGCACCATGGCCGGGCCGCCGATGTCGATGTTTTCAATCGCGTCCTCCAGCGTGCAGCCGGGTTTGGCCACGGTGGCTTCAAAT
>JADGRK010000172.1 GCA_017880985.1 Rhodoferax sp.
GATGGAGTGCCATTCACTTGATTCGCCCGGAGACGCAGCACCTTTGCAGGTGTTTTCCATACCATTCTCCAGTGAGGTGACCCAGTGAAGAAGGCACTGACCCAGAGGGTCAGATACCCTCTGGGTCGTTTTGAAAAGTCGCAACGGCTTACGCTGTCGCACCTGAAGCAAGTCAGCCGGCTTTCACCGCAGGACAGAGTCCCTATCGTGGGCGTTACAACCACGCATTTGCTTTTTGCTTCTTCCTCTACCCCCTCCACCATGGCCTTTGATTGCTCGCGGGTTGCCAACATCTTTCGATGTTGGCGGTGAGTGGGGCTTACCTCGTTTCTCTTTGTGCCCAGTTCGGTGGATACCGAACAGATGGGGTTAGGGACTCTCTATCCGCCGCAGATCGTCTTGGGAACGAATGCCGAATCACGACCGGCGATTCCTGACCTGATGCCTTTTGGCCGCAGCTCCCCTCCTAGGAGGGAGACAAGCGTAAGCTGCCTAATGGTGACGACGGTTCAAACGAGAGTTCACAGTATGTTTCCCGTACCCTGTACCTTGGCGATCTTCCTGCTTCTTGCTCGCAGGATTGGGACGGGCTTACGCCCGTCGTATGTGCTTGCGCACAGATCGTTTAACCACAGCTTCGCACCCCCGGATTACTCCAGACGCACGTGTAGTCAAGGTCACGCTGTTCCAAGCGTGGTTTCAGTGGAAACAAGACACAAAGAGCGGTGCCGCTCCTTTTGATAACCCACACCTCAAAATAAAGTGTGCAACGACGCATGGCCGTTGGTTTTAGACAACAAAAGACCTGCCTTTTGGGCATTCTTTTCTTTTAACTGGGTGTTTAGGCCAGTCGTTGAACCGAATAATTGCTACTCGGTTCATGTCTTAACAGGTTGTTTTCCGCTAGGAAAACTGGCTTTCCCAGAGGGAGAGCCATCTTGAAATGCCGGTTCTAGACCGACGAAGGGCGACGCGAGTCGCACCATGGATAATCCATTCTACAAACCCGAATGCGCCCGTATTCGTTTTCAACCCGCCCTCAAGCCCGATACAGCCCCTGCCCGATGCGCTTTTTGATGCATGACCTGACACATCGGGTGACTCATTTCAGTGGTTCTCGAACCCGACTTGCGTTGCTGGCCTGGACTTTGTTGCAGGTGACGCTGGTCAGCGCGCAGGATCAGGCCGAGCGTCCGCTGGTCAGCAGTCCTTCGCTGCAAGAGCAGATTCCCCCGTCCTCCAGCGGCGCGCTGCCAACCTTTATCTTTGGTGAACACCTGTTCGGCCGCCCGGATCTGGAAACCGTGGTGGAAGGCGCGGCCATGTTGCGCCGGGGCGACATCGTGATCAAGGCCGACCGACTCGAATATGACCAGCCAAGCGACCTGGCCAAAGCGCGTGGCCAGGTTCGCATTAACCGGGCGGGCAACACCTATGAAGGGCCGTTACTGGAGCTCAAGCTCGACGCTTTTGAGGGTTTCTTCAACCAGCCGCGCTATTACTTCCTCAAAAACGACGCGCATGGCGAAGCCGATCGGGTGGACTTCATTGATGAAGACCGGGTGGTCATTCGCAACGCCAGCATGACGACTTGCCGGCGTCTGCCGGGCCCGAGCTGGATGCCGGACTGGATTTTGCGCGCCAACACCATCCGCATAGACAACGAGGAAGACGTGGGGACCGCCGAGGGCGCGGTGCTGAGCTTCAAAGGCTTGCCCCTGCTGCCGATTCCGTACTTGAGTTTTCCGCTGAGCGACAAGCGCAAGTCAGGCTTCATGCCGCCGACGCTGGAACTGGACAATGTCAATGGGGCCGTCGTCGCGGTTCCATACTACTGGAACATTGCACCGAACCGGGACGCTACGTTTACGCCCACGCTGATGAGCAAGCGTGGCGTCAACCTGGACAGCGAGTTTCGTTACCTGGAAGCGGACTATGCAGGCCAATTGCGGCTCGACTTGATGCCTGCTGATCAACTGCGCCAGAGTAACCGATGGGGCTTTTCCTACGCCCATCAGGCGACGCTGAAAAACATTTTGAGCGCCGGCAATATGGCGCTCAGTCTCAACCTGAACCGGGTCAGCGATGACAATTACTGGAGCGACTTCGCCGGCGCTTCGACCTCTTTGACACAGCGCCTTTTATCCAACGACGCCGCGCTGTCATGGAGCAACGGTTATTTTTCGAACAGCGTGCGCACGGTCAGGTGGCAGACCCTGCAAGATGTGACGGCACCGATCATTCCACCCTACGACCGACTGCCCCAGTTGACCACACGTTACGCCCGCGCCGACGTCAACGGCTTTGATTATTCGGTGGATGCAGATTACACCCAGTTTCAATCCGACAGCAGCTTGACCCTGCAACCCAATGCGCAAAGGGCTTTCTCATTGCTGCAGGTCAGCCGCCCCTGGATTGCACCGGCCGGATTCATCACGCCGAAGCTACAGCTTCATGCCGCGAGCTACCAGTTGGACAGACCCTTGAATGGAATCACTTCAGCCAGCGTCGTGGTACCGACCTTCAGTCTGGACAGTGGACTGGTGTTTGAACGCGACGCCCGTTATTTTGGCAAAGACTTGCGCCAGACGCTTGAACCCCGGGCCTTTTATGTCAACACGCCGTACCGCGACCAGAACCTGTTGCCCAATTACGACTCGGGCGCGAGCGACTTCAATTTTGCATCCATCTACAGCGAAAACGCGTTCGTCGGCAACGACCGCATTTCTGACAGTAACTTGCTCACGCTCGGGCTGACGACGCGCCTGCTCAATCCCGAAAGCGGCGCTGAAGTCGCCCGCTTTGGCGTTGCCCAGCGCCTGCGCTTCAAGGATCAGAACGTGATCTTGCCGGGTGGCAGCCCGGTCGTTGACCGGATCAGCGACATGTTGCTGGGCGCGTCTGTCAACTGGGACCCGAAGTGGGCCCTGGCCTCGACCGTGCAGTACAACCCCTCAACCAAACAATCAGAGCTCGCCACCCTGGGCGCGCGCTATAACCCGGGCAACTACCGGGTGCTGAGCGCAAGCTACCGCTACCAACGTGGTGTCAGTGAACAGATTGACGTCGGCTGGCAATGGCCGGTCAATGATCTGTGGGGCGACCGGGGGCAGGACCTGGGACGCGGGCGCGGCCAGGGCGAGGGGCGCTGGTACAGCGTGGGGCGTCTGAACTACAGTCTTGATGAGGGCAAACTGGTGAACGCCGTCGCCGGTTTTGAGTACGATGCGGGTTGCTGGCTGGGCCGTGTGGTGCTGGAGCGGCTCCAGACCAGTGCCTCGACCGCCAATCAGCGCATCATGTTTCAGCTTGAGTTTGTCGGTTTTACCCGTTTGGGCGTCAACCCCTTGAAGACCTTGAGAGACAATATTCCGAATTACCAGTTACTGCGCGAACAAATCAGCGCTCCCAGCCGTTTCAGCAACTACGATTGATTCATCATGACCCATCGCGTCTTGGCCCTGAGCGTGGCCAGCCTTGTCCTTATTGCCGCCATCACTTCGCAGGCGCAAGGCCTGCGACCCTCAACTGCCGGTGCGGGCGCCGGGGTCACCGCGCCGATTCTTGTGCCGACTTCGGTTGAGCCGGCAGCGGACTTTATTGTCGCCATTGTCAATTCGGAGCCGATTACCAACAACGAAGTGCATGCGGCGCTGCAACGGGTGTCGCAGCAACTGGCCCAGCAGCGCAGGCCTCAGCCCGATACCCGGGAACTGGCGCACCAGGTGCTGGAGCGACTCATCAACGAGAAAGCACAACTGCAAGTGGCGCGTGAATCAGGCATTCAGGTGGACAACGCCGCCATTGATCAGGCTGAACAGGGTATCGCTCGGCAAAACCAGATGTCAGTAGCCGAGTTGCGAACACGGATTGCGGGCGAAGGTGGATTGATCAGCCAACTGCGTGACCAGTTGCGCGACCAGCTCTTGCTGACGCGTTTGCGGGAGCGCGAGGTTGAGATGCGGGTGCGGGTGTCTGACCTGGAGGTGGATCAATACCTGCGTGAGCAACAGAGCAAAAACGACCCCGCCACCCAGGAAATCAACCTCGCCCAGATCCTGGTGGCGGTGCCTGATTCGGCCACCCCGGTGCAGCTTGCGGCCTTGCAGGCGAGGGCGCAGCGCGCACTTGACCGTGCCCGCGCGGGTGAAGACTTTGTGGCCCTGGTGCGCGAATTCTCGGACGCCCCCGATCTGGCCAAGGGCGGCCAGATGGGCTTGCGCAAGGCTGACCGCTACCCGCCGCTTTTTGTCGATGCCACAAAAAATCTGGCTGTCGGCGACATTGCGCCGTTGGTGCGCTCGGGCGCTGGTTTTCATATTCTCAAAGTATTTGAAAGGATCAATGAGGCGATGCCCACGATGGCGGTGACACAGAGCCGGGCGCGTCATATTTTGTTGCGCCTCAGTCCCCAACTCAGCGAGACCGCGGCCCGCGACAAGCTGAGCGACTTTAAAAAGCGCATCGTCACCGGCCAGGCCGATTTTGCGGCGCTGGCGCGTGAATATTCGCAGGACGCCAGCGCGGCTCAGGGGGGTGACTTGGGCTGGGCCAGTCCGGGCCAGTTTGTGCCCGAGTTTGAGGAGGTCATGAACCGGCTCGCGCCGGGTCAGGTCAGCGACCCGCTGGTGTCACGCTTTGGCGTGCATTTGATCCAGTTGACCGAGCGCCGTAATGCCAGTTTGACGCCAAGTGAGCAGCGCGAGACGGTGCGCGCAATGCTGCGAGAAAAGAAACTCGATGAGGCGTACATGGCTTGGGCACAGGAGATCCGTGGCAAGGCTTACGTGGAACTGCGCGAGCCGCCGCAATAGAGGTATATGGCCCCCACGCTTGTCGCTTCGCGTACTGCGCTGCCCCCCGAGGGGGCCGTGCCTTGCTTGGGGCGGCCCGGCGCTGCGGCTGCGCCCATGGCCATCACGTGAAACATATTCCCCGCAAGCGTTTCGGCCAGCATTTTTTGACCGATACGGGTGTTGTAGAGGCCATCGTTGACGCGATTGCCCCCAGGCCCGGACAGGCGATGGTGGAGATTGGTCCCGGTCTGGCGGCGTTGACGCAGCCGCTGGTCGAACGCCTGGGGCAGCTTACCGTGATTGAGCTCGACCGTGATCTGGCAGCGCGCCTGCGGCGCCATCCACAACTCTCAGTGATTGAATCTGATGTGCTGAAAGTGGACTTTGCCCAGATTGCACGGGCGCGGACAGCTACTAAATTACGAGTCGTTGGCAACCTGCCCTACAACATTTCCACGCCTATTTTGTTTCATTTGCTGGATTACGTCGATGTCATTGAAGACCAGCATTTCATGCTGCAAAGGGAGGTCGTCGACCGCATGGTGGCGCGCCCCGCCACTTCGGATTACGGTCGTTTGAGCGTCATGCTGCAGTGGCGTTACGTCATGCAGAACGTGCTTGCGGTGCCGCCAGAGAGCTTCGAGCCGCCGCCGAGGGTCAACAGCGCCGTGGTGCGCATGGTGCCGCGTGAGGATCCGGCGCCAGTGGATGTGAAACTCTTGAGTGAATTGGTCCGCGTGGCATTCAGCCAGCGCCGCAAATTGTTGCGCCACACGTTGGGCCAATGGCTGCAAGACAAAGCCTGCCGGGATTGCTTTGACCTGCAACGGCGGGCCGAAGAAGTCCCGGTGGCCGAGTATTTGGCCCTGGCGATGGCATTGGCGCCAAAGAACTAAGCCATCCGATTCAGAAACATCGTGTTATGCGCGCCAGCGCACGGACTTGTTCCGATCTTTCACCTATTCTTACCCGTAGTTGTAGCGCGCTGACAAATGTACGCCCAGGGTTATGGGCACAGGTTGCTGGCGGATGCGACGGTTCAACAGCGATGGCCTGATCTGCCGGTTGCTAGTCTTTGTCGCCAGAAACTGATCAATTCTGGGTCGCTGCTCACCCTACCGTGCGT
>JADGRK010000173.1 GCA_017880985.1 Rhodoferax sp.
ATCGACCAACTTGGGGTTGATGCAGTGAATCTCGGCACTGATCTCCTCGCGTTTGCCGAAAGGGTTTTTGCTTTTGCCTGACGGGGATTTACCCAGCAGCCTATTTATAAATTTTTTAATCATTTGAACGCCTAAAACAGATCAAGTATGCGCCATCCACGCTCGATCGCAATCGCACGCAAACGCTCGTCGGGGTTGGTCGCGACCGGGTGGGTCACTCTCTCCATCAGACTCAGGTCATTGATGGAATCGGTATAGAAAGTGCTCTCAACATCACCCCATTTCAGTTGGTGGCCGGCAAGCCATTGTTCAACCCGGGTGATCTTGCCCTCGCGAAATGAGGGTACACCCCTGATTTCACCGGTAATCCACCCGGTACCGCCGGGCACGATGTCGCGTTCCAGTTCAACGGCAATCAAATCATCGACACCAAAAACCCGCGCAATCGGACGCGTCACAAATTCATTGGTGGCGGTGATGATGATCACCGCATCGCCCGCCTGCTGGTGCTGCGCGACCAATGCCTGCGCCTGCGGCTTGATGGCTTTTTGCACCACAGTGCTCATGAAACGGTCGTAAGCCGCTTCTGAATTAATAGCGCCCTGGCGTCGCATGGCCTCCGTCGCAAAGCGTACATAGGTGCGGATATCGAGCGTACCGGCCTTGTATTGGGCATAGAATTCATCGTTGCGTCGGTCAAAATGGACCGAGTCGGTCCAACCGATGCTGCTGGTATAGACGCCCCAGGCATAGTCGGAGTCGATCGGCAACAAAGTGTAGTCAAGATCAAACAGTGTTAACTTCATGGGCGGGTGGTTAGTCAAGAATTTTCCATCATCAGTTTGATCAGTGGAACGGTGATGGCGCGCTGGGTCTGCATGGCGTAGCCGTCGATCAGGTCGAGCAATTCCATCAAGCTGCCCAGGTCACGGCTGAAACGCGTCAACATGAAGTCCATCACCTCGTCAGTCAAAAAGACGCCGCGTGCATCGGCTGCCTGGCGCAGCACAGCACGCCGTTCGGGTTCACTCAATACGTGCAATTGAAACACATGCCCCCAACCGAGACGGGTTCGCAGATCGTCCCGCAATTTCAGGTCGGCCGGCGGCAACTCACCGGCACCGAGCACCCAGCGCTGGTGAGTTTGTGCGTTGATGAACCAGTTGAACGCCGCATGTTGCTGTAGTGTGCTGTAGGCATGAACATCGTCCATCAGCACCGCCGACCAGTGCGGATTGAATTCGGGTGGCTCGTGCAGCGTGGCGTCGAGCCAGCCGACCGTGGCGCCCTGCTCCGTCAACGCAAGCCGGACCGCCTTGAGCAAGTGCGTCTTGCCGCTGCCGCTGCTGCCCCACAGGTAAGTTGGCACCGGTGAGCGAGTGACCGAGGCTGATTTTTCACCAACCCAGAGTTCAAGATGCCTGAGCAATGCCTGATTGGGACCGGCAAAAAAACTCTTGAGCGTGGGGCCGGTGGCCAAGCCGATGTCAAGAACAAGCTGTTTCATCGGCTGCCCTCAACCCTGATACAGTTTGCTCGACAGGTAGCGTGTTCGAGTCCGCCGCATGGCCACCAGCAAGACGGCGCTGGCAGGCAGAGCAATTAACACACCGACGAAACCGAGCAACTGTCCAAACGCCAGCAGCGCAAAAATAACGGCCAGCGGATGCAGGCCGATACGTGCGCCCACCAGCCGTGGCGTCAGGTAAAAGCCTTCAAGGATTTGACCCAAGCCATACACCACTGCCACCATGATCAGCGCTCTGGCGGGCCCCGCCGTGGCCGCAAACTCCAGCAAACCCGCAAGCAGGGCCAGAATCAGGCCCAGACCAAAGCCCACATAAGGTACAAAAACGGCCAGCCCGGTAAAAATGCCGATGGGCAATGCCAGGTCCAGGCCAAACAAAGCCAGCCCGGTGCTATAGAAAATTGACAGCACCCCCATCACCAGCAGCTGACCCCGCAGGTACTGACCCAATACCGCATCGGCCTCGTCGGTGAAACTGTCATAGGCCGCGCGCTGGTGCGGCGGCACAAATTCAAGCACGTGGGCCACAAACCGATGCCAGTCCATCAACAAATAGAACAATGCCACCGGGATCAGTACCGCATTGCCAAAGATGGCAAACGCCACACTGCCCCCTAACTTTAGCGAGGTCATGACCGACCCAAAGGCGTTTTCACTGTTGACGCTGAGGTACTTCAGGAAAAACGCCTTGATACTGGCCACATCCAGGGAAAAAGTGATACCGAACTGGGCCAAAAACGGCTTGAGCGAAGCATTCATGGCATCCAGCAGCACCGGCACCTGCTCACGCAACAAGGGCAACTCCTTGACCAGAACCGGCACGATCAGCAGCATTACGCCCAGCACCGCGAGGATGAACAGGAGTTCAACCAGCACCACCGCCAGCAACCTCGGCAGACGACCGTGACCCAGCTTGTCAAGCCAGTCCACCAGCGGCGTTAGTGCGTAGGCCAGAATCGCGGCTACGACAAAGGGCGTCAATACCGGCGCGAGCCGCCACAGGGCAAATGCCGTGATCGCCGCCATCAAACCCCAACTAATGGCTCTTTTTTGAATAGAAGTAAATTGCATTTAAATGCCCGCGGACAAACCCTTAAAATCTGGGCAAATTCTATAGGGCTCTGTCGAACCGCCCGACCCGACGCACTTATCCACGCACTTATCCACGCACTTTACATGACAACAAGCAACGCCTCCTCCCCCCTTTCTTACAAAGACGCTGGCGTTGATATTGAAGCCGGTGATGCCCTGGTTGAGCGCATCAAGCCGCTGGCCAGGAAAACCCTACGCGAAGGCGTGCTGGCGGGTATCGGTGGCTTTGGCGCCCTGTTTGAAGTGCCCAAGCGTTACAAAGAGCCGGTGCTGGTGAGCGGCACCGATGGTGTCGGCACCAAGCTCAAACTGGCGTTTGAGTGGGACATGCACGACACCGTGGGCATCGACCTGGTCGCCATGAGCGTCAACGACGTGCTGGTGCAAGGCGCAGAACCGCTGTTTTTTCTGGACTACTTTGCCTGCGGCAAGCTCGATGTGGACACCGCCGCCGCCGTGGTGGGCGGCATCGCCAGAGGCTGCGAACTCTCAGGCTGCGCACTGATCGGCGGCGAAACGGCGGAGATGCCGGGCATGTACCCAACCGGTGAATACGACCTGGCCGGCTTCTGCGTGGGCGCGGTTGAAAAATCAAAAATCCTGACCGGGGCGGAAGTCAAAGCTGGCGACATCGTGCTGGGTCTGGCCAGTAGCGGCGCGCATTCCAATGGTTTCAGCCTGGTGCGCAAATGCATTGAGCGCGCCGGTGTCAAGGCCCCAGCCACACTGGACGGCAAGCCGTTCAGGCAAGCCCTGATGGAGCCGACCCGCCTGTATGTGAAAAACGTACTGGCCGCGCTCGCCCTGCATCCGATCAAGGCGCTGGCCCATATCACCGGCGGCGGCCTGCTGGAAAACATACCGCGTGTGCTACCCGAAGGCACCGCCGCCCGTCTCAAAAAGGGCAGTTGGCCACAAACCGAACTGTTTGCCTGGCTGCAAGCCACCGCCGGCATTGACGATTTTGAGATGAACCGCACCTTCAACAACGGCATCGGCATGGTGGTGGTGATCAATGCCGCCAACGCGGCGGCTTGCGCCGCCACCTTGCGCGCAGCGGGAGAAACGGTGTTTGAAATTGGCGTCATTGCCGCGCGCGGCGACGGTGCGGCCGTGATCGTGAACTAAAGCGGCTGCCAAACGTGTCCGAGGCGTGCCAGTCCCGGCAACGCATCCCGACCGGCATCTGGACGCTGGGCTTTGTCAGCTTGTTGATGGACACCTCCAGCGAGCTGATCCACAGTCTGCTGCCGGTTTTTATGGTCACAACGCTGGGCACCAGCGTGTTTGTGGTGGGGCTGATTGAAGGTGCAGCCGAATCCACCGCGCTGATCATCAAGGTGTTTTCAGGGGTGCTGAGCGACTACTGGGGCAAGCGCAAACCGCTGGCGGTGTTGGGCTATGGCCTGGGCGCCTTGTCCAAACCGCTGTTTGCGCTGGCGACCAGTTCTGGCCTGGTCCTGACGGCACGCTTGATCGACCGCGTTGGCAAAGGCATACGCGGCGCACCGCGCGACGCGCTGGTGGCTGACATCACGCCGCCCGAGCTGCGCGGCGCCGCCTTTGGCTTGCGCCAGTCGCTTGACACCGTGGGCGCCTTCCTCGGCCCGCTGCTGGCGGTCGGCTTCATGCTGCTCTGGGCCAACGACTTCCGGGCCGTGTTCTGGGTCGCCACCGTCCCGGCATTCCTGTGCGTGGCACTGCTGATTTTTGGCGTGCAAGAGCCCGAGCGAGCGCGTGGCGCGGTTCGCAGCAACCCGATCAGCCGCGTCAACCTGGCACGGCTCAGCCCGGCCTACTGGTGGGTGGTGGGCATCGGTGCGGTGTTCACGCTGGCGCGCTTCAGCGAGGCGTTTCTGGTGCTGCGCGCGCAACAGGGTGGCCTCGGGCTGGCCTGGACGCCACTGGTGCTGATCGCCATGAACCTGATCTACGCAGCCTGCGCCTACCCCTTCGGCAAGCTCGCCGACCGCGTGAGTCACACCACCCTGCTGGCCTGGGGACTGGCGCTGCTGATTGGCGCGGACGCCCTGCTGGCCTACAGCAACCACGGGGTTTGGGTCTGGGCCGGCATTGCGCTGTGGGGGCTGCACATGGCCATGACGCAAGGGCTGCTGGCGACCATGGTGGCCGACACCGCACCAGCCGATTTGCGCGGCACGGCCTACGGTTTCTTCAACCTCCTGAGCGGCTTGGCCCTGCTGATCGCCAGTGGGCTGGCGGGCTGGCTGTGGGACCAGTGGGGTGCCTCATTCACTTTTACGGCCGGCACTGGCTTTTGTGCACTGGCGCTGCTGCTGCTGTGGCTGCGGCCCAATGCTTCCAATCGCCGGTGACAAAGTCATCCAGTGCAAACCGTTTGCTCACAGCCTCGACCAGCCAAAAACCGACCGGGCTCAGTTGCTTGCCGCTGGGGAAGGCGCGGCTGACATGCCCACCTTGCTGGCGACCGTCCTGGCAGCGTGAGCGGTTGCTGTTGCGCCGTGTTCGATGCCTCGCCCGGCAGCCTTTACACCTCGTTCAACACCACTGGCAGCAGCGTGCGCGCCACGCGCGACCCCATGTGCGCCTGCTGTCACGCCTTTTTTGACACCGTGCGCGGCGGCCTTCGCGCCACGCTCTATGGCCTTCTCCACCTTGACAACAGCAGACGGTGGCGCGTCCGCAGCCGGCTGAGTTGACTCAGCCGCGCTGGCTGAAGCACAGCAGCAGAACATGACGGCCAGAAGCGCAAGCTTGATTTGAAACAGTGGGTTCATAAGTGAGAAACTGAGTACCGACTGACCGCATCATGATACGCGCGTGAACCTTTTCGTGGTACGGGGAGATGATCGCGAAGCACGGCATTTACTCGTGCCAATAGGTCACAAGAACTTTTCATCAGAGCCTCATATGCTTTTTGAGACCGTTCAGGATTGCGTGAAATCGGAGTATGAATAGTGGGCCCGTGGAATGCCAAGTTAAATCTGACTTCGCCAATTGCTTTTTTCAGTTCATGGGTAGGCTCTATAAAGAACTTGGAAAGAAGTTGACCAGCGACATAAACAAACAAGCCGCCTACTATGGCAACGGCTGCGGTCACAACTATTTTTTCGAGCTCTGTCATTGGTGTATTCTGATAATTTGCCAGCCAGCGTTTGAATTCACCGACCTGCGCGGCTTTTCGCGCAGGCTTGGTGGATTGATTGGTTGGCCCGGAGTTCAAATCGCTGCTCGTTTACCTCGGCGCCCCATTGTGTACCCAGTTGCTGGAGATCCAGGCGAAAGCCGAACTTCTCGTAAAGGTGC
>JADGRK010000174.1 GCA_017880985.1 Rhodoferax sp.
ATTGATAAGCCAGAGGGGCAACTGTGGGCCATCTATTTTGACGGCGAAGCCTCGTCCATCACGGCCATCAAACAATCATTTCCGCTTAGTGAATGCTCGTTCTCCGGTACCAACCTTCTGGTTCGCATTGGACAGGCGACGCTTGACGACCGCGCGTTGTGTGGTTCGGTTCACCAAAGCACACGCCGGCTGTCATGGGAACTGACGTATCGAGGCGATCAAGCGCCTTCGTTCTTGCTGCCTTTATCGTTCTACAGCGGTAAATTCCCCAAAGCAAAGGCGCTGTCAGGCATTCCGTTGGCGGACTTTGACGGTGCCATTTGCGTCAACGGCCAAGATATCGAAGTGTCGCAATGGCGAGGAAGCCAAAATCACAATTGGGGTCTCAAGCACACCGACATGTACGCCTGGGGGCAGGTAGCAGGTTTTGACACGCATCCAAATGCCTTTCTGGAGTGCACAACAGCACGGCTGAAGGTTGGTCCTCTCTGGACGCCTTGGCTCAGCAACGTCGTTCTGCGTATCGGGCAGCGCGAGATCAAATTGAATTCGCCGGTACAAGGCATACGGAATAAGGGAAAGTACGGCTTCTTTCATTGGTCAATCGAGTGCCACCAGGGGCCAATCAGCATATCGATAGAAATCGAAGCACCGAAAGACAGATTTGTGGGTCTGGCGTATGACGATCCACCGGGAGGACAGAAGACATGCCTGAATACCAAGCTTGCCTCTTGCACGGTTCATCTTTCTGAAGTGGGTCACTCGCCGATTACTCTACACACGAACTCCAGGGCGGCTTTCGAGATTCTGACCACGGCGAACGACCATGGGGTGCCGATCTCAGCCTGACCAATTTACTGGCAAAGTGCAATTTTCAATCAGTCTCCGCTGCCTGACCTTGGCCAATTCGGCATAGTGACATCCAGCTTGAACCAAGGGCTGTGGACCGATTGCGCTTGGATGGGTGACGATTTGCCCTTGCATGCAGGCGCGGCGTCAATTACGGTGGTGATTGCTGGTTGTCAGTGAGGTATGCCGGTACGGGCTTGTCGAACGCAGCACTTCTTTTCACCAGTGAATTCTGTTCTTTCCATTGTTCTTGGTGTGCTAGCGCACAGACTGCCGGCACGGACGGCGCGACGATGCGTTGCGGACCGTTCAATAACTACCGGAGATTGAAATGCTTAGTCAAATCGAGAAAGAATGCCTTCTTACCTGCAACGAATGTGCCGCCGCCTGCCTTCAGTGCGCCAGCGCTTGCCTTAAGGAGGAGGACCCCAAAGCAATGGTTCGTTGCATCGCGCTGGACCTGGAATGCGCCGATGTGTGCCGCCTTGCCGCGGCGTCGATCGCGCGCGGCGACGGCCACATGAAGGCGGTGTGCTCGCTTTGCGCCCAGGTGTGCAAAACTTGCGCCACTGAGTGCGCCAAGCACGCGATGGAGCATTGCCAGCGCTGCGCCGAAGCCTGCCAGCGCTGTGCTGGCGCTTGTACCAGCATGGCTCGCTAGCCCCCACTCCATATTGAAAGACAAATCCATGAAATACGAGATGATCAAATCAGTCCGGGCACTTTGCCTGGTGGACAGGGCTAGTTACAGCGCCGGCGGTGGCGCCAAGCAAGCCGCCGAGGCTGACACTCCAGCCCAACATCACGAGAGGCGCAAGCAGCGCGCTGGCGCCAAACAGAGTCACGTTCGCCGCCACCTCCGCAGCCCACCGATGCCAGCGCCAACTGCGTTTCCGATGGCACCATCCACCAGCACGTTTTTGAGCCCCGCGTTGTTGTCCGTTTTTGGCAGGGGTGCCGGCGTCGTCTGATGGCCAGCCTGAGCGGCTCCCAAGACCGCATGAATCAAATTACGAGGACGTATGGCAATTTCCAAGACTGTTTGCCTATGGTGTCGGCGGAGCAGTCTGTCCAAATTTAAGTGTGGATGGGGATCGATGGACCCAAAGCCTCTCGTCATACCCCCTCATCCACACCACCGAACCAATGCAGAACCCAATGAGTTGCAATGGACCAATCCAGAAACAAAAAAAGCACCTCAGTCTTAAAACATTGAATCGCTTGTTTTCGATAGCGTTTTAACAACAAAATTAAAAACTTCCAGCCCTGGCTGCGTATCGAAAAAATTGGCAGCACGGCTCGCAATGACCGACAGGTCATCACCGCCTGCGGTCAATTTATCCCATTCCAACATCCGCATCGCATCTGCGATTTTCTCGGCATTGCTAGTCATCGTCTCTTTCACCAGCGTTTTCAGAAGCGACAGTGCCGTTGCCTGAGACACCTGGTTTTTCATTTCCAGCGCATCAATAAAGTTTTGAATGCCTTCAGCTTGATCGTTTCTGAGCATTTGGTCTGCTTCCGTGTGCGAAAGATGCGGATCAACCTGACCGGAATAGCCCAGTGGGTTCTCAGTGTTGTCTTGGTCGTTAGTATGATCAGTCATTGATGGCTCTCCTAGTGTGGAATTTATCATTATTGAGTGATGTGTTTATATGGAATCGAACTTGGAAACCTAACTTTTAGACATTGAATGTCTGATAAATTGCCACACTCAAGACTAGATTTCGAGTGATGAATCAGACCCACCTACAGCACGTTCGGACTGGAGAACTTTGGCATTGAATGTGCCATTCCCCCAACGTTAAGCAGCACTGCTGTTGATTCGAAGGTTGCCTTTCCATTGGCACGAAAATCGGTTGCAACGGAAACGATGAACAGGAACAAACAGGTTCCAAAAATGATCGATAGGTCGTCCAGGAGTTCGGATTAGATTCCCTCCGTACAGTACACAAGAGGGACTGCTGACGTTGAGGTAATCTGCTGGTTCTGCACTGGAAATTGGACGTTGCATGTCAGAGTCCTTTCGATGATTTCACTTTGTCTCATAAACCCAAGAGTCCATGGCGGGTTGTACCGCGCAAGCGCAGCGGGGCCGTGATCTGCGCGATGACGGCGATCGAGAGGGCGTCCCAATCCCCAATCATGACGTCTGATGCCAGTTCAGGCTCAGCGGCAGCGGCTCTGGCACCACCATGATTAGATCTCAGTTCTGATTTGATATTCTTGAAGTTCAGCATAGTGGTAGCGGTAGGCGTCAGATTTCCGACCGTTGGGTTGTGTAGACGAGTTTCCTTGGGTGCCGCGACAAAGACATCTATCGCCAAATCACCCAGGCTCCATTTAGTCAGTTTTGAAACAGCCCGTCGGTTCGCCAGCGCACATTCAAGACGCCTGCTGCACAACCTATGGCGCAGCCGGGAGGGTGTAAGAAGTTTTGCATAAAAGGTCATTAGACAGAAACTGCCTTATTGCCGGGAGCATTGATGACTGTAGAGAAGAAGGCCGTAATTGCAGTCAACCGTTCTGGTCGTAGACTGGCCATATGTTTGACACCAGATCATTGACAATTAAAACACGGATTGCTATTGCCATGTTGTTGGCAACGGCCTGTTTGGTTGCTTATTCTCATGAGCCAATACCAAAGGCCAGTTTGCAGGTGTGCAATGATGCGATGCGAGACTACGATGCCGCTGTCCGCGGTGGCAATTTGGAGGTGACTGCGGCTGCCAAGACTCGGGTTCTTCAAGAGTGCTATACAGGATCAGGTAGGACACCGATTTTGCAGGCACCCATTTCAATCGGCCCAGACCGCAAAGCCGATGCCCCGGTCAAGGCGGCACCGGCAGCCCCAACGATTGTGATTCCCAGCGCGCCAAGTATACTTTCGACCTGTGATGCCGGTGGCTGCTGGGACAATCTCGGGAACCGCTACAACGGCACGGGCGGGAATCTGATTGGTCCGACTGGAAAACTCTGCATCCGCATCGGTGACCGAATCGAGTGTCGTTGAGCCAGACACGGAGTTTTGCGAGAGTTGTCATGACTGAGGACGATGACGCAGGTTCAACTATCGACCGAGCCAATTCAAAACTGGCGTTGCCCTTCACCCCATCTCGATCACTCTAGCCACATCCCCACGGCACTCCGCACACAAGCCAACCAACAGCAGGTCGCCCGCTTTGACTGCTCCAGTGAAATTGGTAATGATGACTGAATGACGGCATGACCCGCACCAGACATTGGCGAGCAGCAGTTTCTTCTTGTCAGCAGGAATGGCGGCCCACAGTTTGGCTGCGGGGTCGGTGAATTTCGGAATGGACTCGATGCTCATGGATTTGCAGTGTGCTCGCAATCTTCCCATGGCAGCACATTACATCCGCAGTGTGGCGCCACAACAGTCGGCCCAGTGATGACACCCACGGTCTGCTCTATTGGAGCCATTCCGGTGTCCGTCGATCGCCGTGTGGTGCCACCAGTCGTGCCTTCGGGGGTAGCCTTCAAAACTGGATTCCATCGCAGGAACGGAGTGACGTCTGCCACCTCCATGATGTACCAAATTTTCTTCGCGGCGTCCCAGCGGGCTCCAAGTGCCTTGGCTGTATCTCTTTCGGTGTACGGTACTTTCAGATCAATTCTCATGGGCGAATTATCAGCCCCACGCACCGGCTTCACCGCCTTCGCCACCTTTGGCCTGATCGGCTGCGCAAACTGTCAGTCCACCGGGGCGGTATGGCGGTTGGCGAGTCGGGGGCTGGGGTGACACTTTCGGAAGCTGGCCCGGCAAAGGTGGTAAAGGGGGTGAAGGTGGTGTCGCTGACGCGCGGGTAGGTCTGGCCACCGGCTTCGCCACCTTCGCCGCCTTTGGACCGCCCGCTGGCGCAAATTGTCGGCGCGGCATCGGGACATGTCTTCGGCGGTGTCCACGTCGCAATACCCTCCTTTGTACCACGCAGGGGCGGTCTTAACGCATGGTGGTGTCGCGTGCCTGCATGTACAGCGCAATGGCCGATATGGCAGGATCGGTGCAGGCCCGCCTTACTTAACCCGGATTGAAACGCCAGACCCCGCATAATCGCGGTATGGCAAATAACGCTCTCTACTTTGGCGACAACCTGGACGTATTGCGCGAGTCAATCGCCACTGAATCGGTGGACTTGATTTACCTCGATCCACCATTCAACAGCGCACGGGACTACAACATCCTGTTTTCATCACCTAAGGGGGTCGAAAGCAGTGCTCAAATCACTGCCTTCGAGGATTCTTGGCACTGGGGAGAGCAGGCGGAACGCGAATTTGGCGAGATTGTGCGAGGCAGCAACACGGACGTTGCCGAAATGATCCAAGCCCTGCGCAAGTTTTTGGGCGAAAACGACATGATGGCGTATCTGACCATGATGGCGAATCGATTGCTTGAATTGCATCGAGTTTTGAAGCCTACGGGCAGTCTTTATCTGCATTGCGACCCGACCGCCAGCCACTATTTGAAGATTGTGCTGGATGGGGTGTTTGGGAAGCTGAATTACCAGAATGAAATCATTTGGCAGCGAACCAATGCACACAATACGGCCAAGCAATTTGGCCGGGTGCATGACACGTTACTTTTTTACTCCAAGTCGTCTGACCATACGTGGAACAACATTTATGCGCCCTATTCCGACGCGCAAGTAAAACGATACCGAAAAGATGCGAATGGACGACTGTTTACCACCCAAGACCTGACAGCGAGCCGTCCAGATAGTAGTTCAGGAAAGTTTGAATGGCGCGGGAGTATGCCATCGTCCAGTCGGGGATGGGGCTACACGATTGAGCAATTGGAAACATGGTGGAAGCAGGGAAGGATTGTGAGCAAGAAGGACGGGACACCCAGAATGGATGGGCTGATTGTTTTCCTTGATGAGATGCCTGGGAAAGCCGTTCAGTCAGTTTGGACTGATGTGGACAGAATTGGCAACACTTCAGCAGAACGCCTAGGTTACCCAACACAGAAGCCCTTGGCACTGTTAGAGCGGATCATCCAAGCATCCAGCAA
>JADGRK010000175.1 GCA_017880985.1 Rhodoferax sp.
TTGGGCGATAACGTGATCCAGTCAGAACGCTGCTGCGGCGAGGCCGGCACGTTGGCGTTGAACCGGCCGGACGTGTCGACCCAAGTGCGTTTTCGCAAGGAAGAAGAAATTCTCAAAGGCGAGGCTGAGTTGCGCGGCAAAGGTTTGCTGGGTGCCAAAGAGAATGTCAGGATTTTGACCTCGTGCCCGGCCTGCCTGCAGGGACTGAGCCGCTTCGGTGACGATTTGCAGAACGGTCTGCTGGAAGCGGACTACATCGTGGTCGAGATGGCAAAGCAGATCCTGGGTGAACAATGGATGCCCGGCTATGTCAGAAGCGCCAATGACGGCGGTATTGAACGGGTGCTGGTGTAAGGGGTGTGGAAATGACAAAAATATTATGTTCGTCATCGCGAGGCCGCAGGCCGTGGCGATCCGTGGATTGCCACGCTAGGCTCGCAATGACGAATTTACAGAAGTGGTCCAAGGCATGACCAACTCAACTTGCCTGCTGTGCTCTACCACTGGCGGTACGCTTGTGTTTCAAGGGAAGAAATTCAGGGTGATCCGGGCTGACGAGGTGGGTTTTCCGGCGTTTTACCGGGTGGTGTGGACGGCGCATGTGGCCGAGTTCTCGGACCTCGGTTTGGAGGATCGAAACTTGTGCATGGCCGCCGTCAATGCCGTGGAGCAGGCCTTGCGCGTGCACCTGCAACCGACCAAAGTCAACCTGGCCGCCTTGGGCAATGTGGTGCCGCATCTGCACTGGCATGTGATTGCCCGGTTTGACTGGGACAGTCATTTCCCGGCGCCGGTGTGGGCGATAGCGCAGCGTCCGGTGAATGTGCCGGCATGTGCTGTCATTGAGTCCGGTCTGCATAATGTGCATGCGGCTATCGGGCGTGCGCTTGTGCATGCGGCTATCGGGCGTGCGCTGGCCCTTGAGAGTTCAGTTTTGTGATGGTTTATTTTCGTAACGGGTAATCCCAAAAAGGTGGTCTATATGGCAGGTTTGCAGGCAGGCGCTCCGACGCCGCAAGCGATTACGGTTCACAGCCAGTCCAGGCTACTGGAGGTGAGTTTTTCTGACGGTGCAACATTTCGGATTCCGTTCGAGTTGCTGCGCGTGTACTCGCCTTCGGCCGAGGTGGCGGGCCATGGGCCGGGCCAGGAGGTCTTGCAAACCGGCAAGCGCCTGGTCGAATTGGCGGGACTGGAGCCGGTCGGCAATTACGCCGTCCAGCCGGCGTTTTCGGACGGCCATGACACAGGCATTTTTTCGTGGGAATATTTGTACTTTTTGGGTTCCCAGCAAGAAAAGCTGTGGGCTGACTACGCTGCCCGGCTGACTGCTGCCGGGGTCGAGCGCGACGCGCCGATGCCCGAGAAAGCCGGGAAAAGTTGCGGCAGTCATTGAACTAACATCGCACTCATGACAACAACACATTTTGGCTACAAGACGGTTGAAGAAACCGACAAGGCAAAGCACGTGCGGGGCGTGTTTGACTCTGTCGCCCCCAAATATGACCTGATGAACGACCTGATGTCGATGGGGCTGCATCGGGTCTGGAAAGCGTTTACCGTGCTGGTGGCCGATATTCATGAAGGCGACCAGGTGCTTGACATTGCCGGCGGTACCGGCGACTTGGCGCTGGCTTTTTCCAAAAAAGTGGGAAAGAGCGGGTGCGTAGTGCATACCGACATCAACGAAGCCATGTTACGCACCGGGCGTGATCGCTTGCTCGATGCCGGTGTTTCACTCCCCACTTTGGTGTGTGACGCTGAAAAGTTACCCTTTCCCGGTAACCATTTTGACGTGGTCAGCGTGGCCTTTGGCCTGCGTAACATGACGCACAAGAATGTTGCGTTGACGGAGATGAACCGGGTTATCAAGCCGGGCGGCAAGTTGCTGGTGCTGGAGTTCTCCAAAGTGGCACCGCCGCTACAAAAAGCCTATGACTGGTATTCTTTCAAGGTGCTGCCCAAGTTGGGCAAGCTGGTGGCGGGCGATGATGGCAGCTACCGCTACCTGGCCGAGTCGATTCGCATGCACCCGGGGCAGCAGGAGCTCAAGGCCATGATGATGGAAAGTGGATTTGGCCATGTGGACTATCACAATTTGACCGGCGGACTGGTGGCTTTGCATGTCGGAATCAAGTGCTGACCCTTGTGATTTTGGAAACTGCCAGCATTTGGCAAAGAATTCTCTGGAGAAATCATGAAATTTTGGACTTTGATATTGACTGTATTTTTGTTGTTGGCAAGTGTCAATGCTGAGGCCGCACGCCTTGGGGGCGGCCGGTCGATTGGCAGGCAGTCAGGCAACGTGACGCAGCGCCAGGCGGCGCCGTCGCAAGGCGCAGCCAGGCCTGCCGCACCTGCCACGCCACCGGCTGGGGTGGCGCCCAAGCGGCCTTGGGGTGCCATGCTGGGTGGTCTGGCTGCCGGTTTGGGTTTGGCTTGGCTGGCTAATTCCCTGGGACTGGGCGCAGCGTTTGGTCAGGTCATGATGTTTGCCTTGCTGGCGCTGGTGGTCATGCTGGCAGTGGGCTGGTTCATGCGCTCGCGCAGGCCAGCGCAGGGGCAGACCGGTGCCGGCTCGCCGTTTGCCTTTCAGGGGGCATCGAACGCCAATGTGGCACCGATACCGATCGATTACCGACCAGAAAACGTCGGTAATGATGCCTCGGCGCGGCCCTGGGAGCGCAACAGTATGTCGTTTGACGCCTCGAAAGCTGAGCCCGCAGCCGCCGGATCAATGATTGGATCGAGCTTGGGCGGCTCGCAAAGCTGGGGCATTCCGGCTGGTTTCGATGCCGATGGTTTTCTCCAGTCAGCCAAGGCGAATTTCGTGTCGCTACAGGCGGCGTGGGACAAGTCGGACATTAATGCGCTGCGCGTCATGATGACCGACACCATGCTCAAGGAGATTCAGGCTCAGCTCGCCGAGCGCGAAGTTCACACCGGTGGCCCGGTCAATCTGACTGATGTGGTCATGATTGAAGCCCAGCTTTTGGGCATTGAAGACCTGGGTGAGGACTATATGGCCAGTGTCGAGTTTTCCGGCATGATCCGCGAGCAACCGTCGGCTGGTGCCAGCCCATTCCGTGAAGTCTGGAACATGACGAAACCCAAAAACGGCGGCAGTGGCTGGCTGGTGGCGGGGGTGCAAGCCCTGCAATAGGCAGTCCGCAACGATATCGGACGGAATTCAGGGAATAATCGGGGGCTATGGCAACACAGTCCCCTTTTTCTTTGCTGGCGGGCCTCCTCCAGAATCTTCCGTCTCCCCCCAATTTGCAGCCCCCCGCGTGGGCGGTGGACGAGCTGCAGCGTCGTATGGTCCTGCTGCTCAATCATATTTTGCTGCAGGAGAAGGAAGCCACGGACCGTCTTGCCCGACAAAAAGGGCGTGTCGTGCTTGTGCAATGGCGCTTGTTTGCGATGAAATTGGTTGCAACGCCAGCCGGTTTGCTTGATCTGGCGGACGCTGAAGCGAGACCTGACCTGGTGCTGGCGCTGACCGAAGAATCTCCGTTTGCACTGGCACAAGCTGCGCTGCGCGGCGACAAACCCCCGGTACGCATTGAGGGTGACGTGCAACTCGCCGCCGAGGTGAACTGGCTGGTGGACCATGTGCGTTGGGATATGGAGGAAGATTTGTCACGTCTCATCGGCGACGTGCCGGCCCACACCCTGGGTCAGGCCGCCGGCAGCATGGTCAAGGCTTTGCGTGAGTTCGTCGGCAAAGTCGCGGCAAGCGGCGCCGGCAAGGCGCCACTATGACACGCTTGTTTCGCGGCGGTTTCATCTTTTGGGTGCTGTTTCGTTATGGTCTGGATGAATTGCTTCTGACGAGCTTTCAGAAGCCCTGGCTGCATGCGATTGCCCGTATCGTGTCGATTGGGCGCAATCTTGATGCACCCCGCGGGCAACGCATTCGGGAAGCGCTGGAGAGCCTGGGTCCCATTTTCGTCAAGTTCGGGCAGGTACTGTCAACCCGACGCGACCTGTTGCCACTGGACATTGCGGATGAATTGGCCCGATTGCAGGATCGGGTGCCACCGTTTGACAGTGATGTAGCGATTGCCACGATTGAGCGCGCGTTCAACAAGAAGGTGGCTGATATTTTTGTTTCGTTCGATCGTGAGCCGATAGCCAGTGCCTCGATTGCGCAGGTTCATTTTGCCGTGCTTAAAGACCGGGACGGTCATGCGCGCGAGGTGGCGGTCAAGGTATTGCGCCCTGGCATGCTCTTGGCGATCGAAAAAGACTTGAGCCTGATGCGCATGATGGCGGGTTGGGTGGATGGTATCTCCCAGGCTGGCAAGCGTTTGAAACCACGCGAGGTAGTCGCCGAATTTGACAAGTACCTGCACGACGAGCTTGACCTGATACGCGAGGCATCAAGCGCCGCCCAATTGCGCCGTAACATGGCCGGGCTCAATCTGGTGTTGATCCCCGAGATGTTCTGGGATTACTGCATGACCGATGTCATTGTGATGGAGCGGATGCATGGCGTGCCGATCAGCCAGGTGGATCGCCTGCGCGCTGCCGGGGTGAACATTCCGAAGCTGGCACGCGACGGTGTCACGATTTTCTTCACCCAGGTGTTTTGTGATGGTTTTTTTCACGCCGACATGCACCCTGGCAACATCCAGGTGAGTATTGAGCCCGCCACTTTTGGTCGCTACATTTCGCTCGATTTCGGCATCATGGGGACCCTTACGGCGTCTGACAAAGAGTACCTGGCGCAAAACTTCACGGCGTTTTTCCGACGTGACTACAAACGGGTGGCCGAACTGCACATTGAGTCCGGCTGGGTGCCACCAGCGACGCGGGTCGATGAGCTCGAATCAGCGATTCGCTCGGTCTGCGAGCCCTACTTTGACCGGCCCTTGAAAGATTTTTCGCTGGGCATCGTGTTAATGCGCCTGTTTCAGACCTCAAGGCGTTTTCATGTTGAAATCCAGCCCCAGTTGGTGCTGCTGCAAAAAACACTGCTCAATATTGAGGGCTTGGGGCGTCAGCTCGACCCTGATCTTGACCTCTGGAACACCGCCAAACCGTTTCTTGAAAAGTGGATGGTTGATCAACTGGGGCCAAAAAAGCTCATTGATCAGTTGCGCAACGAGGCTCCCATGTATGCCAAGTTGTTGCCTGAGTTGCCGCGTCTCTTGTTTGATTTTCTTCGAAGCAATAAATCTGACCAGGGTCGCGCGATGGATGCGTTGCTGGTGGAGCAAAAACGCACCAATCGGTTGTTGCAGGCATTCCTGTATGGCGCCATTGGTTTTGTACTGGGCCTGGTCGTGATGCAGGTGATTGTGCGGGTCCGGGTTTTCTAGTCAATGGTTTTTGAGAGCGACGCCTTATAATTCAAGGCTTTGCTACTTGTGACCCGAGTTCTGTTGCCATTCCAATTTATGCCTATAAATGTGAGTCCTGCGGCTTTGCCAAAGATGTGCTGCAAAAAATGTCGGATCCGCAGTTGACGGATTGCCCAAGTTGTGGTGCCTCAGCGTTCAAGAAGCAGTTGACGGCGGCGGGTTTCCAACTCAAAGGGTCCGGCTGGTATGCCACCGATTTCAAAGGAAGTGGGTCGGCTGCCAATCCTCCAGTCTCTACCACGCCCGACAGCACTGGCGCGGCGGCACCCGCGGCTGAGGGTGCCAAAACGGGTGAGAGTCGCACTGTCAAGCCAGATGCTCCACCACCACCTGCCGCTGCTCCCGGTGGCGGCGGCTCCAGCGCCTGTCCTTGACGCCTTGCCCGCGAGACTCTGGAGTTTTGATGCCTATCAAGAAGTACCTGCTCACTGGATTATTGGTCTGGTTGCCCTTAGCCATTACGATTTGGGTCTTGCTATGGCTGGTG
>JADGRK010000176.1 GCA_017880985.1 Rhodoferax sp.
GTCGGACCGTTTGAAAGGCGACATCTACGCGATTGTCGATTACCCGTTTGGCGCGGTGAGTGCCGGCCTGAACGATCCGGATCACTGGTGTGACGTCATGCTGTTGCACATCAATACCAAATACTGTCATGCGATGGTGGGGCCGTCGGGCACCACCCTGAGGGTCAATATCGGCAAAAAAATACCCGAAATACTGACCAATGTGGCGCGCATCGAATTCAATTACCGCGTCGCGGCCGTGACCCCGGAATATCTTGAAGTCATGCTCAATGCCCCAGACGGGCCGCTGGGCACCAGCGACTACCTGATCCGGCTGGAAGCTGTGGCGCTCCCAGACGCGAAAACGTTTTTGCATCTGACGTATTCCTATGTGGCAAATTTTGCTGCGCGGCTGGCCATGCAAACCTATCTCGGGACTGTCGGTCGCGGCAAGGTGGGATTCACCATGGTTGGCAAGCGGGCCGATGGTCAGCCTGACTATATTGGCGGCGTGCGTGGCCTGATGGAGCGCAACACGATGCGCTATTACCTTGCGATCGATAGCTTTTTAGGGGCCGCCGGTGCGGCGCCAGGGGCGCAGCTTGAGAAGCGTTTGCAGAGTTGGTTCACGGCGGCCGAGCAGTATCCGCGGCAGTTGCATGAGATGGACCGGGGCGCGTATCTTGAGATGAAGCGTGCCGAGTATTTGCGGCAGCAGACTGTGCGTTAACACGCTTGTTTTGTTACATGCCTGTTCCGTGAGCTGTCTGCTGGAACAGTTGGCCAGCTCCCGGCGTAGTGTTGCCCAGCGCACAGACTGAGGTGGAAGTCACTTGTACATTGGCTTGGAACTGTCCGCATACCGCGGGCCGAAATGGGAGCCAGTTCATGGACAACATTTTCCCAACCTTCAAATTGTCGAACGGCGAGGCCAGTGGCTTCACCACGCGCCAGCGTAGGCTGCAGCGCTGGTGGCACCAGTTGCCGACCGGAGTGCACTCACCGATCTGGCCGGGGATCCTGGCGGCTCTGATCATCCTCGGCATGCTGCTGGCCTTTCACCAGGTCGTGGTCCGGGCGGTGCAGCAGGGCGAGTTACGGCACAAGGCCACCGCCATGCAGGCCGAGGCGGCTTGGCGCTGCAACAGCTTGCGCGGCCTGGACGCGAGCGGTAGTTGCCTGTTGCAACTGAATTTGGCGGCCCACGGTGACCCCGTGTTACAGGTCCAGTACACGCCACGGGTGCGCCAATCGAGTGCCCAGTATGCGTTAGAAAGCAACTTTGACTAGCTATTAAATAGATAGCTGCTTGCGCATATTCCACGGTGGCTACAAGCGACAAATGCTTGAAACTATGCTTTAAACTGCGGATCCGGTTGCCGGATCCGGCTCATCGCCATGCCGGCCGCGGCGGTGCGGGTCTCCACGCCCAGCTTGACCAACACGCGCTCCAGTGCTTCTTGATGAAAACCCTGACAGGATTGCCGGAGGTGGTTTCGTTCATAGAAATCAAGTGAATGTTGCGCGCCTGATATTGAGGTGTAAGTCAACCATGGTCGGCCTGACGGCGGTTCGCATGGGACAATCGTCCGATGTTTTTACTCTTTGAAGAAGCCGGAAAGTTCATGGCCGGTCGGGTGCTGTCTGAGGCAGAGACTTCTGCGCAGGTGGAGTTGGACAGCGGCAAGCGGGTCAAGGTCAAGGCCGCCAACGTGCTGCTTAAATTCGAGAAGCCCACGCCCGCCGTGCTGCTGGCGGCGGCTCAAGACCTCAGCCAGACCATTGAGCTGGAACTGGCCTGGGAGTTCTCTCCAGAAGATGAGTTCGGTTTTGCCGACCTGGCACGCGAGTATTTCAGCGCCAACGCCACGCTGGAGCAGCAGGCCGGCATGTTGCTGCGCCTGTTTGAAGCACCGCATTACTTTCGCCGCGCCGGCAAAGGGCGTTTTCGCAAGGCCCCGGCTGACATTCTGGCGCTGGCGCTGGCGGCGATCGAGAAAAAGAAACTGATCCTGCAGCAAACCCAACAATGGGTCACCGAACTGAGCCAAGGTGGTTGTCCGCAGCCGATTCGGGATCAGCTTTACAAGATCCTGTTCAAGCCCGACAAAAACGCCCCTGAATACAAGGCCGTGGTGGAAGCCTCGCGCGCCACGCACTTGGGGCCGCTGGAACTGCTGATCAAAGCGGGGGCCATTGATTCACCCTACCAGTTTCACTGGCGCCGCTTCTTGCTGGAAAACTTCCCCAAGGGCACCGGCTTTCCCAAGCTCGAAGCGCCGGCCATCCGCGATGAATTGCCCTTGTCCACAGCGCGGGCGTTCTCCATCGACGACTCGGCCACCACCGAGATTGACGACGCCCTTTCGGTGCAAGGCCTGGGCAGCGGCACCGTGGTAGTGGGCATTCACATTGCGGCGCCCGGCCTGGCGATTCAACCCGGCAGCTCGCTTGACCAGCTCGGCCGCAACCGCCTCTCCACCGTCTACATGCCGGGCTACAAGATCACCATGCTGCCCGATGACGTGGTGCAAAGCTACACGCTGATGGAAGGGCGCGACTGCCCGGCCGTGTCGCTCTATGTCACGCTCGACGAAGCCACGCTGGAGATCAAATCCAGCGAGACCAAGCTGGAGCGCGTGCACATTGGCGCCAATCTGCGGCACGACCAGCTCGATACCATCGTGACGACCGAATGGCTCGAAAACCCCGAGTTTTTACATCAAATTGACCCGCAGCCATTACACCATAAGCGTAAGCAGCTATCATTTTTATATCGCCTGGCGAAAGACCTGAAGGCCAAACGCGAAGTGGTGCGCGGCAAACCCGAGAATTTCAGCCGGCCCGATTACAACTTCAAGCTGGTCGGCAACAACGGCGCAGAACCACAGGGTACCGAGCAGGTGCAAATCAGCATTCGGATGCGCGGTGAGCCGCTGGACCTGATCGTCTCCGAGGCCATGATTCTGGCCAACAGCACCTGGGGCAGCTGGATGGCCGAACTCGGCGTGCCCGGCATCTACCGCAGCCAGGCGTCGATGCTGCCGGGCGTCAAAGTGCGCATGGGCACCCGCGCCTTGCCGCATGCCGGTCTGGGTGTCAAAAGCTACGCCTGGAGCACGTCACCGCTACGCCGCTACACCGATTTGGTTAACCAGTGGCAAATCATTGCCTGCGCGCGCCATGGCAAAACGGCGGCTTTGGTGGCACCGTTCAAGCCCAAAGACGCGGACTTGTTCTCGATCATTTCCAGCTTTGATTCCACCTACTTTGCCTACAACGACTACCAGCGTGCCATCGAGCGCTTCTGGACGCTCAAGTTTGTACAGCAAAACAAGGTGACCGAGATCACCGCCACCGTGTTCAAGGAAAACATGGTGCGGGCCGACGACCTGCCGCTGGTGCTGCCGGTCACGGGCGCCAGCGGTTTGCCACGCGGTGCGCGGGTACTGATCAAGCTGGGCGACATTGACGAGGTGACGCTCGACATCCATGGCACCGTGGTGGCGCGCCTGGATACCGTCACCGAGACCGTGACGGCACTCGAAGAAGACGCGGGGGACGATGACGAAGAGGCCATCGCCGGCCCGATTGCGATTGCCGTGGACCTGAGCGAGAACGACACCGAAACCCCTGCCGCCGCCAGCGATAATCCGGCCCCGTGAACCTGCGCTCCTTCAGCACTCTCCAGTTGGCCCTCGGTGCGTCGATCGCCGTGCATGCGGCGTTGTTGACGTTGCGCTTTGTCGATCCCGAGGCCTTCAACCGCGTGTTTGAAGACACCCCGCTGGAAGTGATTCTGGTCAATGCCCAGACCCAGGAGCGCCCGGCCAAGGCACGTGCCATCGCTCAGGCCAACATGGCCGGCGGCGGCGACGCGGAGCGCGGCCGCGCCACCAGCCCGCTGCCGCCCGCATTGATCTCGGAATTGGGTGAGGACCAGGAAGAAAAAGCACAGCGCCAGTTGCAAAATATGCAAGAGCAACAAAACCTGCTGCTGGCTCGAGTCAAAAACCAGCTTGCGTCGCTGCCGCCGAGCGAGCCCAGACCGGCCACACTGTCCGCAGAGCAGGCCGAACGCGAACAAAAACGCCGCCAACTGATCAAACTGCTGGCTGAGATCGAACGCCGCATCAACCAGGAAAACGCCCGCCCCAAGAAACGCTACATCAGCCCGGCCACGCGCGAAGAGGTTTATGCGATTTATTACGACCATTTGCGTCGTGCCATCGAAGACAAAGGCACCGAAAACTTTCCGGAGAAAAGTGGCAAAAAGCTCTATGGCGAGCTGACCATGGGAATTACGGTTGATTCTGACGGCCAGATCCTCAAGATCGAAATCGTGGAAAGCTCGGGCAACCGTACACTCGATCGCCGGGCCGAGGCGATCGCCCGCAGTGCCTCTCCTTTTGGCCACTTTGGTGAGGTCATGCGGCGCAAGGCGGATCAGATCTGGGTCGTATCGCGCTTCAAGTTCACGCGCGATCAAACGCTGGAAACCCGGCTCAGTGCCCAATGAGGCGTGCCAAAGCGCCGTCTTTTGTCAGCACAAATTTTGGGGAAAGATATTTTTATGGATCTCTACTGTGTCATGGGCAACCCGGTGACGCACAGCAAATCACCGTGGATTCATGCCCGCTTTGCTGAGCTGACCGGGCAAACGCTGCACTATGGCAAGCGCCACATCGAGCTCGACGGGTTTGCGCCAGCCATACAGGCGTTTGTCGCGGAGGGCGGGCTGGGCTGCAACATCACGCTGCCTTTCAAGTTTCAAGCCGCTGCGCTCGCCACCGACATCAGCGACCGCGCCCGGCTGGCGCAGGCGTCCAACATGTTGACTTTCAAGGACGGAGCCATTCTGGCCGACAACACCGATGGCGTCGGCCTGGTCAATGACATCGGGCGCGGCGCCGGGATTGACCTGAGCGGGCGACGCTTGCTGCTGATCGGCGCTGGCGGCGCCAGTGCCGGTGTGCTCGGGCCGTTGATCCGGGCGCAACCGGCCAGCATCACGGTGGCGAACCGATCAATTGACAAAGCCAGCGCCCTGGTCGAGCGTCATGCGGCCCTTGCGTTGCTACACAAAACAGAGCTGCTAGCGCACGGTCTGCAAGGGCTGGATGGAACTTTTGATGTTGTCATCAACGCCACATCGAGCAGCCTGAACGGGGCCGGCGTGCCGGTCTCGGGCAGCACCCTCAAAGCCGGTGCACTGGCCTACGACATGATGTACGGCCCGGCCGCGCAGGGCTTCATAAACTGGGCGCGTGAGCACAGTGCGGTAGCGCGTGACGGCCTGGGCATGCTGGTGGAGCAGGCGGCCGAGGCGTTTTTGATCTGGCGTGGCGTGCGCCCCCCAGCGCAACAGGTGCTGGCCGAGTTGCGGGCGCTGATGTCATGCCAAGCCTGATTTTTACTGTCATCCCGGACCTGACCCGGGATCCGTGGTGCGTGGGGTACTGGATTGCGGGTCAAGCCCGCAATGACACGCTTTGAAGCCCTTCCTGCGTTGGCTCGGGTTGTTGGCCGGCGCCGTGCTGGTGCTACAGCTCTTCTTTGTCGCGCGTATTGCCAGCATGGCGGTGCTGGACCCACAATCGACCGCCTTTGAACGATCCGAGGCGTGGCGCATGCTGCACGAAAGAGCGCCACGACACTGGCACCAACAATGGGTCGCCTACCCATTGATTTCTGACAACCTCAAACGCGCCGTGATCGCCTCTGAGGACGACGGCTTCAACTATCACGATGGTGTGGACTGGAACGCGCTGGAGAAAGCCTGGCAAAAGAACGCCCAGGCCGAAGCCAGGGCAGCCAAATCGCAGCTCGCCAGAAAGCCACCGACCAAGGCCAGCTCGGCGGCCGCCGCCAA
>JADGRK010000177.1 GCA_017880985.1 Rhodoferax sp.
TGAATCTGATCGCGGATCAAGCCAAAGCGCTTCAGACTGACTCCCAAAGTGCCTAGCAACCGAACAAACAGGCGCGCGCCCAACCCCAGATCAGCCAACTGGCGGCGCACGGCAAAGCCGACGTCAGCCGGTTTATACCAGCTCATGGTGCCACTCCCAAACCAAAATCCTGCTCGATGGTGGGGCCAGGATAATGAAATCGCACCGGTCCGTCCGACAAGGCATTCACATACTGATAGACCAGCGGGTCAGTGCTGCGGCGCACCTCATCGGGCGTGCCTTGAGCGGCAATTTTGCCGTTGGCCAAAATAATAACGTGATCGGAGATGGCAAAGGTCTGCTCCAACTCGTGCGAGACAAACAGGCTGGTCAGCCCCATCGAGTCATTGAGCTGTCGGACCAAGCGAGCCGCGATGGCCAGTGAAATCGGATCCAGCCCGGAAAACGGCTCATCGTACATCACCAGTTCCGGATCCAGCGCAATGGCGCGGGCCAGCGCAATGCGCCGCGCCATGCCGCCGGAGAGGTCGCTCGGCATCAAGTCGCGCGCGCCACGCAAGCCGACCGCATTGAGTTTCATCAGCGCGATGTCGCGAATCAGGGCTTCTGGCAAATCGGTGTGTTCGCGCAGTGGAAATGCCACATTCTCAAACGCCGACAAATCGGCAAACAAGGCACCAAACTGGAACAACACGCCCATGCGGCGCCGTGCCGCGTAGAGCTGCTGCTGGTTCATCGGCGTGACATCTTGCCCATCAAACAGCATTTCGCCAGACTGCGCCCGGTTTTGCCCACCAATCAAGCGCAGGATGGTGGTTTTGCCGCCACCCGATGCCCCCATCAGCGCGGTGACCTTGCCGCGTGGCACCGACAGGGAGATGTCGTCCAGAATGACCCGCTCGCCATAGCCAAAGCTGAGGTGACGCAGTTCAACCAGAGATTCGGGATTGGGAGCCATTTTGAATAGTGGAAATAACAAGGCCGGGTGTTGCCCGGCCCCCGAATCATAAGGGATTACACCTATCAGCGTGGCAGGTCGCTGCATCCCATCAAAAATTCATCGATCGCTCGTGCCGCCTGGCGACCTTCACGAATCGCCCATACGACCAGACTCTGGCCGCGGCGCATGTCGCCGGCGGCAAACACCTTGGTCACATTGGTGGCATAGCCGCCAGTCAGATCGGTACTGGCTTTGGCGTTGCCGCGGGCATCTTTCTCAACGCCGAAGGTCTCCAGCACGCTGGCCACCGGATGTACAAAACCCATGGCCAGCAGCACCAGATCAGCGTTAAGCACCTGTTCGCTGCCCGCCACTTCGACCATCTTGCCGTCCTTCCAGCCGACACGTACCGTTTTGAGGCCGGTGAGTTTGCCTTTTTCGCCCAGAAACTCCTTGGTCGAGATCGCGAACTCGCGTTCACAGCCTTCATCATGGCTGGAGCTGGTGCGCAGCTTGAGCGGCCAGTAGGGCCAGGTCATGGGGCGGTTTTCTTCCACCGGCGGCTGCGGCATGACTTCAAACTGGGTGACGCTGGCGGCACCTTGGCGATTGCTGGTGCCGACACAATCCGATCCGGTATCACCGCCGCCAATCACAATGACGTGTTTGCCATCGGCACGCAATTGCCCCTTCTGCTTGTCACCGGCGTTGGCCTTGTTTTGTTGGGGCAGGAACTCCATGGCGAAATAAATGCCGTCCAGATCGCGGCCCGGCACCGTCAGGTCGCGCGACTGCTCCGATCCGCCGGCGAGCAGCACGGCATCAAAGTTTTTCTGCAATTGACCAGGGGCAATCGTTTCCTTGGCCCAGTTGGTGACCTTGCTGCCCTTGGGCAAGGCGCCGACCAGCACACCGGTTCGAATGGTGACGCCTTCTTTCTGGATCTGATCGACCCGACGGTCAATATGCGACTTTTCCATCTTGAAGTCGGGAATACCATAGCGCAGCAAGCCCCCGACCCGATCGTTTTTTTCGAACAGGGTCACGTCGTGGCCGACGCGCGCCAGTTGCTGGGCGGCCGCCATACCCGCTGGGCCAGAGCCCACGATTGCGACTTTTTTACCGGTCTTTCGCGTTGCAGTCTGTGGCACGACCCAGCCCTCAAGCCAGGCGCGGTCAATGATGGCGTGTTCGATCGACTTGATGCCGACCGCGCCATCATTCACGTTGAGCGTGCAGGCGGCTTCACACGGCGCCGGGCAGACGCGGCCGGTGAACTCGGGGAAGTTGTTGGTGCTGTGCAGCACCGCAATGGCATTCTTCCAGTCGCCCCGATAGACCATGTCGTTGAAGTCTGGAATGATGTTGTTGACCGGGCAACCGTTGTTGCAAAACGGGGTGCCACAGTCCATGCAGCGCGCCGCTTGCTGGTTGGCCTGCGCGTCATCCAGAGCGAGCACAAACTCCTTGAAATTCTTCAAGCGCTCTGGCACCGGCTTGTACCCTTCCTCAATGCGCTCAAACTCCATGAAACCAGTGATTCTTCCCATAATTCCTATCCTTTGTTCCTTTGCGGGACAGACCTTCAACTCTGTCCCCGACACTTCAGTTTCTATTCATTTATTTGGCTGGAACTGCTTCTTTTTTTAGAGCTGCTTGCGCACGACCAGTAAGGGCTTTAGCTTCTTTTTGCGCATGAATCGTGGCCAGTGCCCGTTTGTATTCGTTCGGGAATACCTTGACGAATTTGAGGCGTGAAAGGTCCCAAGTGTCGAGCAACTCACGCGCGCGTTTGCTGCCGGTCCAGCGGTTGTGGTCTTCCAGCAGTTTTTTCAGTTGCGCTTCATCGCTTTGACCCCGGTGCCACAAGCTGGCATCGATGGTTTCTTGCTGTTCAGTGGCGGTCAATACCTTGACCAATGACACCATGGCAGTGTTGCAACGCTTGGCAAACTTGCCGTCCTCGTCATAGACATAGGCAATGCCGCCGCTCATGCCGGCCGCAAAGTTGCGTCCTGTGATACCCAATACGGCCACCGTGCCGCCGGTCATGTACTCGCAACCGTGGTCGCCGGTGCCTTCAACCACGGTTGTGGCACCGGACAGGCGCACCGCAAAGCGCTCACCGGCGACACCGCTGAAGTAAGCTTCACCGCTGGTGGCGCCGTACATCACGGTGTTGCCGACGATGGTGTTGCGGGTTGCTTCGCCCCGGAAGTCGATGCTGGGTCGCACCACCATGCGCCCGCCTGAGAGTCCTTTGCCGGTGTAGTCGTTGGCGTCACCAATCAGGTACAAAGTGATGCCCCGGGTCAGGAAAGCGCCAAAAGACTGACCACCCGTGCCTTCAAGCTGGATATGGATTGTGTCGTCGGGCAAACCCTCGGGATGAACCTGGGTGACGGCACCCGAGAGCATGGCGCCGACCGAACGGTTGACGTTGCGGGCGACTTCCATGAAATGGACTTTTTCACCCTTGTCAATGGCCGCGCGACACTTGGCGATGAGCTGGTTGTCGAGCGCCTTGGCAAGTCCGTGATCCTGGGTTTCGGTCTGAAAACGCGGCACATCGGCCGGTACATTGGGCTGCGCAAACAGGCGGCTGAAGTCAAGTCCGCTGGCTTTCCAATGTTCAATGCCACGGCGCGTGTCAAGCAAATCCGAGCGGCCAATCAGGTCGTCAAACTTGCGGATACCGAGCTGCGCCATGATGTGCCGCACTTCCTCGGCAATAAAGAAAAAATAGTTCACCACGTATTCGGGCTTGCCGGAGAATTTTTTGCGCAGCGCCGGGTCTTGCGTGGCGACGCCGACCGGGCAGGTGTTGAGGTGGCATTTGCGCATCATGATGCAGCCTTCCACTACCAGCGGTGCGGTCGCAAAACCCATCTCGTCGGCCCCCAACAAGGCGGCGATCACCACGTCGCGACCGGTCTTCATCTGACCATCAGCCTGCACGCGGATGCGGCTGCGCAGGCGGTTCAGCACCAGCGTTTGCTGGGTTTCAGCCAGGCCGATTTCCCATGGGCTGCCGGCATGCTTGATCGACGACCAGGGCGAGGCGCCGGTACCGCCGTCATGGCCCGCAATCACCACATGGTCGCTCTTGCATTTGGCCACGCCCGCGGCGATGGTGCCGACGCCGATTTCACTGACCAGCTCGACGCTGATGCTGGCGTGTGGCGCGACGTTTTTCAGATCATGAATGAGTTGCGCCAGGTCCTCAATCGAATAAATATCGTGGTGTGGCGGCGGCGATATCAGCGGTACACCCGGTATCGAGTGGCGCAGGCGGCCAATGTAGTCCGAGACTTTGCCGCCTGGTAATTGGCCGCCCTCCCCCGGTTTGGCACCTTGCGCCATCTTGATCTGAATCTGGTCGGCGCTGGTGAGGTATTCGGCGGTGACGCCAAAGCGGCCCGAGGCCACCTGCTTGATACGCGAGCGCAGACTGTCACCGTCTTGCAGTGGCAAATCGACCTCCACCACATCGTCACCAATCACGCTCTTGAGCGTGTCGCCGAGCTTGATCGGGATGCCTTTGAGTTCGTTGCGGTAACGCGCCGGGTCTTCACCGCCTTCGCCGGTGTTGCTCTTGCCGCCGATGCGGTTCATCGCCACCGACAGCGTGGCGTGCGCTTCCGTGCTGATCGAGCCGAGCGACATGGCACCCGTCGCAAAGCGTTTGACGATCTCTTTGGCGGACTCAACGTCTTCCACCGTAATCGCCTTGGCCGGGTCAATTTTGAATTCAAACAGGCCGCGCAGTGTCATATGGCGCTTGCTCTGATCGTTAATGATCTGGGCGTATTCCTTGTAGGTGTTCCAGTTGTTGGCGCGCGTGCTGTGCTGCAGCTTGGCAATCGCGTCGGGCGTCCACATGTGCTCTTCGCCCCTGGTGCGCCAGGCGTATTCGCCGCCAGCATCGAGCATGCTGGCCAGCACTGGGTCGGCACTGAAGGCCGCCTTGTGCATACGGATCGCTTCTTCGGCAATATCGAAAACACCGATGCCTTCGACCCGGCTCGGCGTGCCGGCAAAGTACTTGGCCACAGTCGCACTGGACAGGCCAATCGCCTCGAACAGTTGCGCGCCGCAGTAGCTCATGTAGGTGGAGACGCCCATCTTGGACATGATCTTGGAGAGGCCCTTGCCAACCGCCTTGACGTAGTTTTCAATGGCTTTTTCGGCACTCAGGTCGCCCGGTAGATCCCGGCAGATGTTCGCCACTGTTTCCATCGCCAGATACGGGTGCACGGCCTCGGCGCCGTAGCCCGCCAGCACGCCAAAGTGATGCACTTCGCGCGCGGTGCCGGTCTCAACCACCAAGCCGGCTGTAGTGCGCAAGCCCTGGCGTACCAGATGCTGGTGGACGGCGGAGAGCGCCAATAGCGCCGGAATAGCGACTTGGGTGGCACTGATGCCGCGATCGCTGATGATGAGAATATTGTTGCCACCCTTGATCGCGTCCACCGCCTCGGCGCAGAGCGAGGCGAGCTGCGCTTCCACGCCTTCGTGACCCCAAGCCAGCGGGTAGGTGATGTCAAGTGTGTAGCTGCGGAACTTGCCGCGGGTATATTTTTCGATGTGGCGCAGCTTGGCCATGTCGGCAAAGTCCAGCACCGGCTGGCTGACTTCGAGCCGCATTGGTGGGTTGACCTGGTTGATGTCGAGCAAATTGGGCTTGGGGCCAACGAAAGACACCAGCGACATCACGATTGCTTCCCGGATCGAGTCGATCGGCGGGTTCGTCACCTGCGCAAACAACTGCTTGAAGTAGTTGTAGAGCGGCTTGTTTTTGTCCGAGAGCACCGCCAGCGGGCTGTCGTTACCCATCGAACCGGTGGCCTCTTCGCCGTTGCTGGCCATCGGCGCCAGCAGGAACTTG
>JADGRK010000178.1 GCA_017880985.1 Rhodoferax sp.
AATCCGAAAAGGCGTCAACTTGGGCGATGTTATGCGTTTGGCTTCGGAAAAGTTCGGTGGCAAAGGCAATGCGGTGATAGCCGGCAATATGGCGGTGATCAAAGAAGGGGTTGAGGCCACGCAGCAGGTTGATTACAGCTCCAGCGCGTTTGCTCGGCTCAAGACCCAGCCGGACCCGATTGCGATTCGCAACCTGTCGGTTTCAGCTTCGATCTGCCGCAGTGCCGGCAACTCGGGCTGCTCCGGCCTGTTCGACCGCGAGTACTTTGACGACATGGTGGCGCAGCCGTTTCGCGACGGCACCATCAGCGAAGCACCGGTGCTGCCCGGCACCGGCCTGTTCATGCCAGCGGGCAGCGGTGGCGACAAGGACAAAGGACTGTTCCGGCGCACCGTGCCCGCGTTCAATGCCGACTTGTGTACCGGCTGCATGGAATGCGCCCTGGTCTGCCCGGATACCGCCATCCCAAACAGCGTGCATGACATCCACGAGCTGCTGCTCACCGGCATTGGCCAACTCGACATCCCGTCGGCCCAGCGCGAGGCCATGCGCGGCCACGTCCATGCACTGGCGACCCGCGTGCGCGAGATCTACCGCCAAAGCAAGCAGGCACGTCCTTTGCATGAATTGCTGGCAGAGGCGGCATCCAATCTGGAGACCGACAATGTCACGCTGCTGCGCAACTTCAGCAAGCTCGTTGAGGTACTGGCGCTCTATCCGGTGGCGCGTACCCGGCCGTTCTTTGATGCCATGGAAAAATCCAATCCGGGCAGTGGTGGTCTTTACGCCGTCACGATCGACCCCTGGAAATGCACCGGTTGCCTCGAATGCATCGAGGTCTGCGGCCCGGGTGCCCTGGTGTCAACCGAGCAGGATGCTGCGCTGCTGAGTACCTTGCAAGCGCGCTTCGAGTTCATGAGCAAGACCGCCAACACGCCCCAGCGCTTTGTGGCTGACGCGATTGCGCCAGGCGGCGAGATCAAGCGCCTGTTCCTTGACCGTGGCAATTATTACAGCACCACCGGCGGCCACGGCGCCTGCCGCGGCTGTGGCGAGGTGACGGCCACCCGTCTGGTCATGTCCACCAACCACGCCATCACCGAAAAACGGCGGCGCGAACATATCCGTGAGTTGGAGAGCCTGCTGAGCCGCCTGGCCGTCAAACAGGCCGGCGTTGCCAAGTTTGAGAGCGCGCGCGCCGAGCGCATCGACAAACTCATCAGCCGACTGCAAACCCGCCTCTACCTTTATGAGAGTGGCCCCACCGGCAACGGCCCGTCCGGCACCGTGGTCGCCAACGCCACCGGCTGCAGCAGCGTCTATGCCTCGACTTTTCCCTTCAACTCCTTCAACGATCCGTGGGTCAACAGCCTGTTTCAGGATGCACAGCCACTGGCCAAGGGCATCTTCGAAGGCATCGCGGCGCAAACCGTTGGCGACGTTCGTGCCTTGCGTCTGGCCGAGCTCGAACTCGCTGACGCCTACGATGCCAAGACCCACGACCAGGCGCTGCGCATGCTGTCGTGGCAGCAGTTCAGCATCAAAGAGCTTGGTCTGATGCCGACCGTGATCACCATCGGTGGCGATGGTGCCACTTATGACATCGGTTTTGGCGCGCTCTCGCGCATCCTGATGAGTGGCACACCGCTCAAAATCCTGGTGCTCAACACCGGCTCCTACTCCAATACCGGTGGCCAGGCCTCAACCTCAAGCTTCATCGCGCAAGACTCCGATCTGGCGCGCTTTGGTCACGATGCCAGCGGCAAGGACGAGTCGCGCAAGGAGCTCGCCCTGATCGCAGCCTTCCATTCCAATGTGTTCGTCTGTGCCACCAGCACCGCGCTGCAAGGGCACTTTCTCAAGAACACCATGGAGTGCCTGGCCTACACCGACGGGCCGGCCCTGCTCGATGTCTATACCCCCTGCCAGGGCGAGCAGGGTATCGGCGACGCAGCGTCCAACCAACGCGCCCGGCTGGCGGTCGAGAGCCGCATGAGCCCGGTGTTTGTGCATGACCCACTCCGCGGCAACACGCTGCACGACTGGTTCTCGCTGGAAGGCAACCCTGAGCCGGAGCAGACCTGGGCGACGACCACGCTGGAGTATCTCGACGCACAGGGCCAGCTCAAACTGATGCCCATGGCGCTGACCCCGGCTCACTTTGCCTTGGACGAGACTCGCTTCAAGAAGCAGTTTCACCCGCTCGCCTCTGACACTGCCAATGCGCTACCGGTTGAGGACTATGTGGAATTGCCCAAAGCCCAGCGCGTGGGCAAGAGCGCTTTCATCTGGTCCACTAATGCCAAGCAGCAGCTGATCAAGATCGCAGTGGCCGAGGCCATCGTGGCGCTGGTCGAAGAGCGGCGTAAATACTGGCATCTGCTGCAATTCCTGGCAGGTCAGCATGTGGCCAAAATGGATGAGAGTCATCGCGCTGGCATGGCCAGCCTGCAAGCGCAGTACCTTGATTCGGTGACGCAGCGCGATACTTCGCTCGACTCTTTTGCGCGTGCCATGTCCGAGCTGGCGGCGGCCAGCAAAGCGCCGGTCGGCAGTGCGCGGGTGATACCGATCATGGCGCAAGCTCCCAGCACTGGCAGCGCCGGAGCCGCAGCAGTCGGCAGCGCAGCGGTGGCGACGATGGAGGCACTGGTGACCTACGATGTGGCCGACCAAGTGAAATGCACCGACTGCAAGACCTGCTACCAAGACTTGCCCGAGCTGTTCGAGAAAACCCGCATCGTCGTTAACGGCGAATCGCGCGATGTCGGCCAGTTGATTGCGGGTGCCATGGAGCGGGTCAAGGTCACGCCCGAGCTCAAGAACCGGATCAAGCGAGTGGCGGCCAATTGCGACGCGGAGATCATTCGATGAGCAGTTCCAACCCAGCCCCCAGCGATAGTGACGACTTGAGCCGCTACCTCAGCGCGAGCAGCACGCTCGACGCAACGCGCTCGCAAATCGATGCCCTGGAGAATACCGAAGCGGTCGAGACTTTTCACCGCCAATTGGCGTTGTTGCGGCGTCGCCTGCTCAGTGAACCCCAAGCGTTTCGTGATATTTTCATCGCCGACGGCAGCGAGGCGATGGTCTGGGAGTTCCAGCAAGAGGAACTCGGCGCCACTTTCATTCACACCTTGTGGAATCTGATGCTGCGCGACGACGACACCAGCAAAGTGCTGATGCGCTTTGTCTGGAACGTGCCGCTCAAGCTCAAACGCAAGTTTGTGCGCGCCATCGACACCCACCTGTCAGAGCGCTACCCGATGTTCAAGGGTCTGTCGCAAAACTGGCCGGCCGAAAATGCCATCCCACCTTTCATGCGCGACGCGGTCGAGCGCTCCAAAGATTTCGGCCTGGTCAACCAGGGCTACCTCGGCTACATGAGCCAAGGCTACAGCGCACGCGAAGTTGAAATGTTGGTCTGGCTGGAAGCACTGCGCGACAAACAGTGCGAAGACAAACCGTGCGAAATCGGCCTGCATGTGGCAGGCCAGGCCGAGCCCAAAGGCGGCTGCCCGGTCAAGATTCATATCCCGCAGATGCTGGAGCTGCTGGGCACCGGGCGCTTTCGCGAAGCGATGGAACTGATCGAAAACTGCAACCCGCTGCCCAATGTCACCGGCCGCGTTTGCCCACAGGAGTTGCAATGCCAGGGTGTCTGCACGCACCAGAAGCAGCCCATTGAGATCGGCCAGATCGAGTGGTATTTGCCGCAGCGCGAAAAGCTGGTCAATGCCGAGGGCATCGTGGCGCGCTTTGCCAATATCCCCGACCCCTGGGCCAAGGCTGAGAAACCACCGGTCGCCGTGGTGGGCTCCGGCCCGGCGGGCCTGATCAACGCCTACCTGCTGGCCTCCGAGGGCTTTCCGGTGACCGTGTTTGAGGCTTTTCATGCCCTGGGCGGCGTGCTGCGCTACGGTATCCCCGAGTTCCGGCTGCCCAACGATCTGATCGACGATGTGGTCGGCAAAATACGCTTGCTCGGCGGCAAATTTGTTGCCAACTTTGTGGTGGGCAAAACGGCGACGCTGGAAGACCTCAAACAAGCCGGTTTTTGGAAAATATTCGTCGGCACTGGCGCCGGCTTGCCGCGCTTCATGAATGTGCCCGGCGAGCACTTGCTCAACGTCATGTCGGCCAACGAATTCCTGACCCGCGTGAACCTGATGCAAGGCCTGCACCAGGATTACGAAACACCGCTGCCGGCGACGCAGGGCAAGCGCATCATCGTCATCGGCGGTGGCAACACCGCCATGGACGCCGCGCGCACCGCACGGCGCCTGGGTGGCTTGGTGACGATCGTCTATCGCCGCACCCAGGCCGAAATGCCGGTGCGGGTGGAGGAACTGCACCACGCGTTTGAAGAAGGTATTGAGCTCAAAGAATTGCGTGGCCCGCGCGAATTCATCGGTGACGACAAAACCCATTTTGTCACCCACACCCTGTTGGACGTCATAGCCCTGGGCGCGCCCGATGCGTCCGGCAGGCGCAGCCCCGTCGTCACCGGCGAGTCCGAGTCGATGGCGGTCGATTTGGTCATCATGGCACTGGGCAACACACCCAACCCGATCATCAAAGACTCCGAGCCCGGTCTCAAAACGACAAGGTGGGGCACCATCGAGGTGGCTTCGGGCACGCAACAGACGTCGCTGGCCGGGGTTTATTCCGGCGGTGACGCGGCGCGGGGTGGCTCCACCGCCATCCGTGCTGCTGGCGATGGTCAGGCCGCAGCGCGCGAAATTGTGGGCAATATTGACCTCACAGCGGAGCAGATCCGAACCATGGTTAACGGCGCTGGGCACTACACCGAGCAAGCTGGCGCGCCACAAACCATTCTGGAAAAAATCCACCTGGCCGACGGCATTGTCGAGTTCATCCTGCATTCGCCGCTGGTCGCGCAAGCGGCGCAGGCCGGTCAGTTTGTGCGCGTATTGCCGTGGGATAAAGGCGAACTGATCCCGCTCACTCTGGCCGATTGGGATGCCAAAGCCGGCACCATTTGCCTGGTGGTGCAAGCCATGGGTGCCAGCAGCATCGCCATCAACCAAATGAAGGTGGGTGATTCCTTTACCGGTATCGCCGGGCCGCTCGGCAAGCCCAGTGATTTGCACCGCTATGAAGGCCAGCAGACGGTGGTCTTCACGGCGGGCGGCCTGGGTCTGCCGCCGGTCTATCCGATCATGCGAGCGCATCTTAGACTGGGCAACCACGTCACGCTGATCGCGGGCTTTCGCAATTCCGACCTGCTGTTCTGGGTCAATGCGGGTGAGCGCATCACCCGCCTGCAAACCGAGTTCCCCGAGTTGCTCGATGTCATCTACACCAGCAACGATGGCAGTTTTGGTGCCAAAGGCTTTGTCACCACGCCGCTGGAAGCCATGCTCAAGAACAAGCAAAGCAGCAGGGGCCGCAAGATTGCCGAAGTCGTGACCATCGGCCCGCCGCTGATGATGCGGGCCGTGAGCGACATGACCAAACCCTACGCCGTGAAGACGGTGGCCAGCCTGAACTCGATCATGGTTGATGCGACCGGCATGTGCGGCGCCTGCATGGTGCCGGTGACGATTGACGGCAAGCTGGTGCGCAAGCATGCCTGCGTTGATGGCCCCGAGCTTGACAGCCATATCATTGACTGGGACAAGTTCCTGCCACGTTTCAACCAATTCAAGCCGCAGGAACAGGCCAGC
>JADGRK010000179.1 GCA_017880985.1 Rhodoferax sp.
ACTTGGTCAACAAACCCAAGGCCCTACCGCTTCCTCACCAGTCGTTTCGAAGCAGGTCGGGCCTAACATCTATATGTTCACCGGCGGACGGGGCGCGAATACGGGTGCATACATCGGCGAAAAGGAAGTGCTGCTCATCGACTCGAAACAAGATTTGGTGTCGGTCGGACAGGTGCTCGCGGCAATCAAGAAACTCACGGACAACCCGGTCACGCGCTTGGTGAACACCCATGCGGATGGCGACCATGTGTTCGGCAACCGGTTCCAGCCCGCGGGTCTTACCTTCATCGCACACGAGAACTGTCTCAAAGAATTCTTCGCTCCCTCCATGAGTGGGACCCCATCCGATTGGAACAACCCCGCGCTCAAGGAATTCCTGCCCTCGGTCATCTACAAGGACAGAATGGATCTACAGGTCGGCGCGAAACGTATCGAACTCCATTATTTCGGAGTTGGCCACACCACTGGCGATACGGTAGTGTATTTTCCGGATGAGAAAGTGGCGTTCATCGGCGACCAGATATTCACCGACCGCGTGCAGTTGATTCATGCCTACAAGGGCGGGAGTTCGTTCGGTGAGGTAGCGGCACTGGAAAAGATGCTCTCTACCATCGATGCCCAGAAATTTGTAGCCGGGCACAATGATGTGATCGATCGCGCTGCAGTCCACAACCATATTGCCCAGATGAAGGCCCTGCAGGAGAAAGTGCGCGGTCTCAAGGTGACAGGCCAGAGCATCGAGGAGGTGCAGAAACAGTTTGAGCCGAACCAGTCGGCGCTGGTCCAGACGATTTATAACGAGATCAAATGAGGTCGGGGTCAACGTCATGTCAAAACTGTTGGCCAGCTGTTTGACCAACATTCCCGTGAGCTGACTGCTTTACAGCAGGAAGACCTAGAATTTGCGGCAACGGCCTGATAACTGCCGGTGCCATGCCAAACAAATCGTCTCGCTTAACGTGCAACGATTCAACTCGAGAACTATGAAAATGCCGAAACTAGCCACAGTCCTGAAGGATGAAATCACGCGCCTTGCCCGAAAGGAAGTTCGAGCCGAGAGCCTTCCCATGCGCAAAGCAGCCGTGCAGTTCCGCACCGATATCAACGCATTAAAGAGACGCGTGGCAGCTCTCGAAAAGCAGGTCGCCTCGCTGAGCAAGGCTGCCACCATAAAGAAGACCAAAACAGCCAGTGATCCTGCGACCATTCGTTTCAGCTCAAAGGGATTCGGCACCCTGAGGCGTCGACTCGGCTTGTCCGCTGCAGAAATGGGCTTCTTGCTTGATGCATCGGATCAATCCATCTACAAATGGGAACGCGGCGTCAGGCCAAGGCCCAATCAGATGCCAAAGATTGCCACACTCAGAAAGATGAGCAAACAGCAGGTGGCCGAACTGCTCAAGTCACTCAAGAAATAGGTTTGGCCGGGGTGCCGCTGAGTGTCCGCCGAAACCTGCCGAGCTGCCACCAGCCAGGCACCGTATCATCGATGAGCCAGTTCGTGGTCTGGACTCGACACGGGATTAGGTGTGGCCACATGCTTGAACCCCAAACGTCCCCAGAAGGGCAGTCGCAGCGCCGGGGAATTGAGGTCAATTCCAAAATTCAGACCCAGCACATTGAATTCCAGTCCTTCTTCCACCCCCACGCTCACGCCAAGCAAGCCCAGCAGCGAGATTTGCAGACCAGAGCCGGACGGAGACACGCCCACCGGGCTCGTCAACGGCCTGTAGTCCTTGCCGATGGCATTGGCAGGCAAGTCGAGCTTGAGCGCCGGCACCTGTCGCCCGATGTGCGCCAAGAATGTATTGCTGTTGGGGCCAGGGTAACTGCGGTATTGGTCGGCATAAGGGTAGCTGAGCACGGCGGCTTCGATGTCATCGATCATGGATTCAGCGTCTTTTCCCCGGTGGTCCACCAAAAGCTCAGGGGTCGCTCCGTACCAGAGTCCGTCAGGCAGGGCGTAGTTGCGCTGCAGCACCTGGGGAGCACGCCAGCCGACCACGTCGTAACGGGTGTAGGCCGTCTCGCCCCTGCGCTTGTAGATGATCCAGGGATGCACCGCAAAGTAGCCTCGCCAACCATAAGTCGGAGCCGCATAGACCTGAACAACGGCGAGGTCGACCAGCTGCACCGGGTCCGGAGCGATTCCGGCTGAGTGTCTTGGAGCGGTAGCCCAGCTCCTGCTCGGGACTTCGGAGATCTGAGAACTGTCCTGCGCAAGTCCAGCTTGAGAAACAAGGACAAGGCAGGCCACAAGACCGGTGCGCATCAAGCGAGAAGGATTTTTCAAGATTACCTATTATCCGAGGCGGCAGTGATCCTTGCCGTGGGCTTGCCATTGCCGTTCGCCGTGTTCTGGATCTGGTTGTCAGTGGAGTGGGTCTACTGGATCTACTGGAGTGCGGTCAAACCAGAGGCGATGACTCGATCTGCGCGAGGGCTCTGCGGATCGCGCCGGCGTCGCCAGTTCGAACCAGGCGTGCGATTTCCCGGCCATTACTGAGAAATACCAACGTAGGCCAAAGCTTCACTTTGAATGAACGCCCCAGAGGTCGGCCGCTACCGTCAGCGATTTTGATATGGCGCACGTTCGGGTGATCGGCAAAAGCGGAGGCCAGCAGCGGTTGGGCGGCGCGACAGTATCCGCACGACGGGCTGCCAAACTCAAGCACGGTGGGCCCTTCGAGCATGTCGATTTCCGCGCGCGCCGGTTCGACCGCCGCATACACTTCGTTCATTGTCATAAGACTGCAAGCTGCCTACGAATATCTAAAGGATTAAGTTGTCGATCACTATAACCCGCCAACATCAGTTGATATGAAAACCTCAAGCAGTGTGAACTTGCCCGGTCATCGCGCGCCAGCAGTGGGACTGGAGTCGCCTTTTGAAATGCTGGTTTGTTTCCGCCGATACGGATTTGACCAGGGGCGCCAGAATTCAGTGATCACCCCCTGGAGCGTGAAAACTCAATGGTCTAGCGGGTTGCCAATCTGTTGCCCCTGGTCAGTCAAAATTGGCAGGGGTGGTCAAATCGGCATCGGCGGCAACAGCCGATGCCAGAATGACCAGATTGGCATACTTGTGCCGATTGCGGATTGATCAAACCTTGACCTCCTGCAAGACAAGGGGTGTCCCATCTATCCTCGGATTTGCCTGGTCAGAGTATTTTCGGCACACATGATCAATTTGACGTCGACACCAACAATCTCAGCCTCCAGGTTGGTTAAAGAAAGTTCGAAAATTCACTTTAAATCCACTATCTACCTCGGGGGCAGAAAGACGGCTAGATGATTTTCAGAACCGGTCAAGGTGTGTTGCTCACACGCTTACAACCTGGCTACACAGCACCGCGTGCCCCGACATAAAGCGCGTACAACGAATGACTGCCCGCCATGTACAAGCGGTTTCTCTTGGCGCCGCCGAAGGTCAGGTTGGCACAACGCTCGGGCAATCGAATGAATCCAATGGGTTTGCCTTGCGGGTTGAACACCATGACCCCATCCAGATCCGCCGAGTCGACGCCCGGCGCACCATTGCTGCCCCAGCCGCACCAAAGGTTACCGTCCGTGTCGACCCTGAATCCGTCGATGGCACCCGCGCCGTTTGCATCGACACCTTTCGTCTTGTTCGACAACGTATACCCATCAGAACCTAGGTCATAGGCCCAGATGAGCCGACTGGGCTGCGCGCGCGAATCCGCGATGTACAGCCGGGTCTCGTCCGGCGAAAAGGCGAGCCCGTTGGGTCCGAGAAGGTCCGAAGTGACGTGAAACAGGCGACCGTCGGGCGCTATCCGATACACTGAGGCCGGCAGTTCGGGAGCGGCCTTATCGCCTTCCCAATCACTGTCGATGCCAAAGGGCGGATCGGTGAACCATATCGAGCCATCGGATTTGCACACGATGTCATTGGGCGAGTTCAGCCGCCGACCCTCAAAGCTGTCAGCGAGGACGGTAATGCTTCCGTCGTATTCGGTCCGTGTGACGCGACGAGAGAGGTGCTCGCAAGTGAGCAGTCGGCCCATGCGATCGCGCGTGTTACCGTTCGCAAAGTTCGATGGCATGCGAAAAACACCCCATGCGCCTGATGCCTCGTCGTAGCGCATGATTCGATTGTTGGGAATATCGCTGACCAGAAGGTAGCGCCCGTCGCCGAACCACACTGGACCTTCGGCCCAACGCATGCCACTGCCGAGTTGTTCCAGATGACTACTGTAGAGCCGGTACTTTGCAAAGCTCGGGTCCAGGATCTGAACAGCCGGATCGGGGTAACGCTGGCTGGGCATGAAGTCGAAACTCCGTCTGTTGCGTTCGTCTTGCATGCGATCGAATCTCCTTTATCTGTGGGGCGGTGAGTGTTTACAATGTGATCGAAGCAAAAGCCCGTCCAAAATGGACCAGCTCAAGCCGCCGAGGAAGATCGCGTTCGCGTGCACTTGCCATTGGCATTGGCATGATACGACCTTGGGCCATCGCATAGCCTCGGCAAGGCCTTGTCTACAGGCTGCTCGCCTCGGCTTTGATGGGAACAAGGTCGTGAGAAACGACAGTTAGAGTTCATGGCGAACGAAACAAAAACTCAGTTCAAACCCAAAAAGTTTTTTAACTCAGGCGTCTGCGGTCGAGCAAGAATATATGGACCACCGGTTTCCCATACCAGCCCATCTCGCATGTAAATGATTTTGCTTGCAACTTTTTGAGCAAAACTCATTTCGTGGGTCACCAAAATCATCGTCATTCCAGTCGCCGCTAGCGACTCAATAACCTTGAGAACCTCCCCGGTCAGCTGCGGGTCCAGCGCCGAGGTCACTTCATCAAAAAGCATGACCTGAGGCTGCATGGCAAGCGCCCGAGCAATGGCCACCCGTTGCTGTTGTCCGCCCGACAATTGCTCCGGGTAGCTCTGCGCTTTCATTAGCAAATCAACTTGGTTAAGCACTGTATCCACCAACGACTTAGCATCAACTTTTGAAAGCTTGCGCACATGAGTCAAGGCCAAGCTGATGTTTTGCTCTACCGTCAGATGGGGGAAAAGGTTGTAGCTCTGAAAGACAATTCCCACGTCCCGGCGCAGTTGCTTAAGGCTCAACTTGGCGTCGCCCAACTCGTGGCCACATACCACAATACGGCCCGTGTCTATGGTCTCGAGATGGTTGATACAGCGCAGCGCGGTACTCTTACCAGAACCGCTCTGACCAATAATGGCAACGACCTCTCCCTTTCGCACCTCAAAGTTCACACCGCGCAGCACCTCATTGGCACCAAAACGTTTATGCACATTTTCGAGTTGAACAACGGTTGTCATGAGAAGAAATCCAAGCTTGTTCTACGGAACATCAAAAATGCGTGCTGCTGCTGCTGCGGCGGCTTCTTCCGGATACTAATAAATTACTGTACGTTGGTGATTTCGGGTGGAAGGTCCGCCCCGATGTCTTTTTTGTACAGGGCATTGAGCTTGCCATTCTTCATGTTGGTTTTGATCCAGCCATCAATCCAGCTCTTGAGCGCATCATCCCCTTTGCGAACACCAATGCCAAACTGAATTTGCCGAAGAATGAATTTCTGCTCCAAATTCAGGCTCGGATTCTTCTCGTTCATCAAACGAACCATTAAGGGGTTCTGAGCGACCACCTTGATTTGACCGCTGGTCACAGAGGTGAGTGTCGTGGCTTC
>JADGRK010000013.1 GCA_017880985.1 Rhodoferax sp.
CAGGCGCCTGGCTCACCACAGGTGGTTTCTTTTTCATCAGCCGATCAGCGCTTGGCTGAGTCGCTGGCCTCGCAGGCGGCCATCGCTTTGACTAACCGGTTGTTGATGAAGCAGCTTGAAGAGTTGTTTGAGGCGTTCATCAGCCTGATCAATCTGGCGATCGATGAAAAATCGCCCTACACCGGTGGCCATTGCCAGCGCGTACCAGCCCTCACCATGCTGCTGGCCGACGCCGTATCCGACACCACTGAGGGACCGCTGGCAACGTTCACCATGGATGAGCACGACCGCTATGAGCTCAAGATCGCAGGCTTGCTGCACGATTGCGGCAAGGTCACGACCCCGGTTCATGTGGTGGATAAAGCCACCAAGCTGCAAACCTTGTTTGATCGTGTTGATCTGATCGACACCCGCTTTGAGGTCTTGAAGCGCGATGCGGAAATCGACGCTTTGCGTCAGCAACTGGCGCTGCGCCCATGTGTCAATTCGCGGGCCGAGGCCGGTGTCATGGCAACTTGTCAGGCTGAAATTGAATCGTTGGACCGGGACCGGGATTTTCTCCGCGCTGCGAATGTTGGCCGTGAGAGCATGCGTGAAAGCGATCTGGATCGCGTGCGCGAGATCGGCAGCGGGCGGACCTGGCGTAATGTGGATGGCGTTCAAACTGAATTTCTCACGTCCGATGAGCTTGAAAACCTGAGCATTCGGTCGGGTACGCTAACGCAGGCTGAACGAGACGTCATTGATTACCATATTGTCGCCACCATCAAAATGCTGGGGCAGTTGCCCTGGCCCAAGCATCTCAAAAACGTGCCCGAGTACGCCGGCGGGCATCACGAGCGAATGGACGGCAAGGGCTATCCCAAAGGACTGACACACGACCAAATGTCGGTTCAGGCCAGGGTGATGGGTATTGCAGACATTTTTGAAGCCCTGACGGCGGCCGATCGGCCCTACAAGTCCGGGATGAAGCTGTCGCAGGCGATGGGCATCATGAAACGACTCAAGGTCGACGGCCATATTGATCCGGATTTGTTTGATATTTTTCTGAAAAAAAGTGTTTATCTGCGCTACGCCGAGCAGTTTTTGAACCCGTGGCAGATTGACGAGGTTACACCTTAGCCACCGCATGCCCAGGCTGGCGCGGGGAGGTGGCAGTTCCTGTCACAACGCCTGTAGCACTCCCAATGCAAACGGTAAACTCAGCAGTGCCAGCACGGTAGAAAGCGTCACCAGCCCGGCCACGTAGGCACCGTCATAACCCATGCGTGTCGCGAGAACGTAGCAGCTCGAAGCCGTCGGCAACGCCGAAAAGGCCAGCAGGATGGTGCTTTGAAGCGGGTTAAGACGAAACAGGTGGGAGAACGCCAGTGCCAGCAGCGGCAGCAGGAAATGACGGATCGCCAGCACCGCCAGTGCCAGCGTTTTGGCTCGACCAAGCGCACCGAACTGCATTCCGGCACCGGCCGCCATCAGACCCAGTGCCAACGATGCCGACCCAATGCGGCTGACTGTGGGCTCCAGCCACAACGGCAGGGTCAGCCCCAGCAAGTTTGCAGCCAGACCAGACCCGGTGCCAATAATTAAGGGGTTGCGCACCAGCTCTCGCAGGAAACCGCGTTCGGCATGGCGCGCCATCGGCCACACGGCGCCGACGTTAAGCAGCGGTACGCACACGCCAATGAGTACCGCAATCAACTGCAAGCCTGGCGGGCCCGCCAACCGATCTGCCAGGGCCAACCCAACAAATGAATTGAAACGAAAAGCCACCTGGGCGCTGGCCGCGTGTTCGCGCTTTGGAATGTATCGCCTCAACCACGGCAGATAGGGTAATGAATAGGCCAACGCAATCCCGCTGATTGCCAGTGCACAGCCAGCACCTATCAAACTGGAAGCTGAGCCTATGTCCAGCGGGCTTTTGATGATGGAGTGAAACAGCAAGACCGGGAAGAACAGGAAATACACCAGGGTCTCAACTTGCTCCCACACCGGGCGCTTGAGAGCGGTAAAGCGGCACACCAGGTAGCCGCACAGAATCAATGAAAAATCGGGAAATAAAAGCTGTGGGTAATTCACCGGGTGAGGATAGCAGTGAAATGCGCCAGAGCCGCGTTGCGGGCCAATTCGGGCGCACCACAGGTCATTTGTGCAGCGGCAGTTAATAATGGCATCCGGTTTTTACTTCATCGGGTACTTGAAGCGTCAAATCATCATGCAAGGTCATAAAGTTGCACTGCCGGCAGACTCATCCATCGATGCGTTCATTGATGCGCTATGGCTTGAAGAGGGGCTATCAAAAAACACGCTGACTGCCTATCGACGCGATCTGACGCTTTATGACACTTGGCTCCGTGGTCACGGGCGCGAGTTGACGGCCACGGTTGAAAATGACCTGAATGCTTATTTCTCGGCCAGACATGGTGCGACCAAGGCCACGACGGCGAATCGAAGACTGACTGTGTTCAAGCGTTATTTCCGGTGGGCATTACGTGAGCACGTTCTGAGCGCTGACCCAACGCTCAAGTTGCAGGCGGCCAAGCAGGCGTTGCGGGTGCCCAAGACCCTGACTGAGCCCCAGGTGGAGGCGTTGCTCTGCGCACCAGACACTCAGGTTGCGCTCGGTGTGCGCGACCGCACCATGCTGGAGTTGATGTATGCCAGTGGTTTGCGCGTGAGTGAATTGGTCACGCTCAAGGTGTTTAACGTGAGTCAGTCGGAAAACGTGTTGCGGGTTTTTGGCAAAGGCAACAAGGAGCGGCTGGTGCCGTTTGGTGAGGTGGCGAGCCTCTGGATCAGTCGATATCTGGCTGGCGCGCGCCAGGAACTGCTACTGGGCAAACAGACGGAAGACTTGTTTGTAACTCATCGAGGCACTAGGCCAGGTACCGCCATGAGCCGCGTGATGTTCTGGATGATTGTCAGGAAATATGCGCGCAGTGCGGGTATCACAGCGCCGCTGTCACCGCACACTTTGCGCCATGCTTTTGCAACCCATTTGCTCAATCATGGTGCTGATCTGCGCGCGGTCCAGATGCTGCTCGGACATGTGGATATTTCAACCACAACCATTTACACCCATGTGGCGCGCGAACGACTTAAAGTTTTGCATGCCCAGCACCATCCGCGAGGGTAGGGCGGTCTTCCTACTTACAATTCCACGCAACGTGAAGAACTGGAATCAGCATGGCGATTTATGAGATTGAGGGTATCGTTCCGCGAGTTTCCGACTCGGCCTGGGTCGCTGACAGCGCGCAGGTCATGGGCAGTGTCGAGTTGAACGATGAAGTCAGCGTCTGGTTCGGTGTGGTCATTCGGGGCGATACCGAAACCATCCAGATTGGCCGCCGCACCAATATTCAGGATTTGAGTGTCTTGCACGCTGATGCGGGAATGCCGCTGACGGTGGGTGAAGGCGTAACGGTCGGACATAAGGTCATGTTGCATGGTTGCACCATCGGGGACGGTTCCCTGATTGGTATTGGTGCCGTTGTTCTCAATGGCGCCAGAATTGGCAAGCATTGTCTGGTCGGCGCAGGCTCTTTGGTGACCGAAGGTAAAGAATTTCCTGATGGTTCGATGATCCTCGGCAGTCCTGCCATGGCCGTTCGTTCGCTGACTGCGGAGCAATTGGCGAGCTTGCAGGAAATCGCCCAACAATATGTGGACAATGCGCGCCGCTTTCGCTTCGGTTTGAGCAAGATTGCCTGAAGATGCGCAATTGTTGAGGTCATCAATCTGAATGGAAGAAGTGTGTGTCTGAACTTCACAAGTTTTTGTTTGAGGGTTTGCCAGTGCGTGGCGCACTGGTGCGACTAACCGATGCGTGGACTGAAATTTTGCGTCGACGTTCCTCTGGCAGCCCGGACGGCGCTTACCCGCTGCCGGTAAAAAACATGCTGGGGGAAATGGTGGCTGCGGCGACCTTGATGCAATCGAGCATCAAGTTCAATGGTTCGCTGATATTGCAGATCTTTGGTGACGGCCCGGTCAAGCTGGCTGTGGCCGAGGTGCAAGCTGATTTGGGTTTGCGCGCCACGGCTACCGTCATTGGAGAAGTCACAGCGGGTGCCAGTCTGAGCACGCTCGTTAACGTGCACAACCAGGGTAAGTGTGCTATCACGCTGGACCCCAAGACCAGATTCCCAGGGCAGCAACCCTATCAGGGCGTTGTCCCCTTGTTTGATGATCGGCGTGAGAAGCTTGAAAAATTAAGTGAAGTACTTGAGCATTACATGCTGCAAAGCGAGCAGCTTGACACGACGCTGGTGCTGGCGGCCGACGATAAAGTAGCAGCCGGGCTATTGATCCAGCGCTTGCCGTTGCAGGGCACGGGCAATCTGGCCGGTCGCCTGGTGAGCCAAGCCAATGAAGATGAAATTGGCCTCAACGAACACTACAACCGCATTGCCATGCTCGCGTCGAGCTTGAAGCGCGAAGAACTTCTGACGCTGGATGTGGAGACAATTCTCCGGCGTCTGTTTTGGGAAGAGACCTTGATACGCTTTGAACCCATGGCGGGTGACACCGCGCCACGTTTCGCGTGCACCTGTAGTCGCGAGCGTGTAAGCAACATGATTCTGGGGTTGGGCCTTGAGGAGGCGCAAAGCATCGTCGCCGAGCGCGGCGACATTGAGGTGGGATGTGACTTTTGCGGCGCACATTACCGGTTTGATCCAGTTGATGTGGCCCAAATTTTTAGGGTGGCAGGCGATCTGCCGCCATCAAGCACCGCAGTTCAGTAGGATGAAAACAGCATTCAGATCATTTGTAGCGGGTGCGAAACAATTTAGTCGCGTTCGCCGCCGAAGATGCCCAACAAAGCCAGCAGGGCCTGGAACACGTTGATGATGTCCAGGTACAAGGCCAACGTGGCACTGATGTAGTTGGTTTCGCCACCATCCACGATTTGCTTCAGGTCATACAGCATATAGGCACTGAAAATACCGATCACTGCCACCGAGATCGCCATCATGCCCGCCGTTGATCCAACGAATACATTGATGATGCCGCCAATCATCACCGCCATGGCGCCCACAAACAGCCACTTGCCCATACCGGAGAGGTCGCGCTTGATGACGCTGGACAGACTGGCCATCACAAAAAATACGCCGGCCGTGCCACCAAAGGCGGTCATGATCAGTTCGGGGCCATTTTTGAAACCCAATACCATGGCAATCATGCGCGACAGCATCAAGCCCATGAAGAAGGTGAATCCCAGCAGCACCGGCACGCCTGCGGCTGAATTCTTGGTTTTTTCGATGGCATAGATGAAACCAAAGGCACCACCCAAGAACACCATCAGCCCCAAGCCGCCGCTCAAAGCCTGGGTGATGCCGGTGGCCACACCAAGCCATGCGCCCAATACGGTCGGCACCAAGCTCAACGCCAGTAACCAATAGGTGTTGCGCAAGACCCTGTTGCGTTGCTCGGTCGAGGCAACATAGCCGTAGCCGCGATCAATGGATTGAACGTTGTCAGTCATGATTTCAAACTCCTTCAATGTGAGAGTGTCTCACGTGGGGTGAATTTTAGGGCGAATCAAGGGCTCTCGGGGAAATCATTCAAATTGAACTTCTACTTTTTGTAAAGTTACTTATACCCAGATGGTCTGGAAACCAGTGATCACCAGCCGTTATGCTTCAGGATTCTTTTCAACCCAAGGTCACCTCATGAAAAACAAGCCCATTCTTGAACTGTCGGACATCAAAATGATTGCGGCGGCGGCCGAAGCCGAGGCCATGAAAAACAACTGGGCAGTGACCATTGCTGTTGTGGACGATGGCGGGCATCTGCTGTGGTTGCAGCGACTCGATGGTGCAGCCGCGATATCGGCCCACATCGCGCCCGCCAAGGCCCATACGGCGGCGTTAGGTCGTCGCGAGAGCAAGTTCTACGAAGAGGTCATCAATGGCGGTCGCAGCTCGTTTTTGAGCGCGCCAGAAATCAAGGGCTTGCTGGAGGGAGGCGTGCCGATCCTGAAGGATGGCGAGTGCCTCGGCGCGGTGGGTGTCAGCGGCGTCAAGTCGAGCGAAGATGCCCAGATCGCCAGGGCGGGTATTGCCGCGTTGAGGTTTTGACAGATTAATAGGCCAGTCGCTCCGGCCTTATTTCCTGCAGGATGGTGGTTGCGATTTCTTCAATTGATTTCGTTGTGGTTGATAGCCAGCGGATGCCACTGCGGCGCATCATGGCTTCGGCTTCACTCACCTCCATTCGGCAGTTTTCCAACGACGCGTATTTTGAATTGGGACGGCGTTCCTTGCGGATTTCGCTCAGGCGTTCGGGTTGGATGGTGAGACCAAACAGCTTGCTTTGATGAGATTTGAGGGCTGGCGGTAATTGCCGACGGTCAAAGTCCTCCGGAATCAACGGGTAATTGGACGCTTTGAGCCCGTATTGCATTGCCAGGTAGAGCGAAGTCGGCGTCTTTCCGCTTCGACTGACACCAACCAAAATGACATCAGAGTGCTCAAGGTCAGTGTTGGATTGCCCGTCGTCGTGGGCCAGCGAGAAATTAATGGCTTCAATACGTGATTGATACTCCCTGCTTTTGCTGGCATCGCTGAATCGCCCAATACGGTGGCTGGATTTGAGATTGAATTCGGTCTCGAGCGGGTGTACAAAGGTGCCAAACATGTCCAGCACCATACCCTGGCAACTGTCGGTGATGACTTTGAGCACCTCCATATTCACCAGAGTCGTAAAAACAATCGATTTATTTCCATCTACATTTCCCGCATGATTGATCTCCCGTACCGCGTGGTGGGCCTTATCGACCGAATCGATAAACGGGAGTCGTACGTGTCGGAATTGGTTTTCAAATTGGGCCAGGATGGCGTTGCCAAACGTTTCGGCTGTGATGCCGGTACCGTCCGATACAAAAAATACAGTTCGTTGGGACATGGGATGAAAGGATTGGTTTCAGATGTTCTGCCTGGGTGAGCTTGATTGTGGGGCTTTTCAGCGCCTACAATAATCATATCTAACTCAATTCTTCCATGTACTGCACTGACCTATTTGAACAACGACAAAGTCAAACTGCTGACGTGGGCAAGGCTGGCGCGCCAGAGCGCTCGGGCTTTTGTGTCGATCCGCTTTTAACTTCTGGAGCTCTCCCATGTCTGCACTTTTCAATTCGACCGCCTTGGTCGTACCGTTTGAAAACCTGAGAATGACCGATGTCGAGTCGGTTGGCGGCAAAAACGCCAGTCTCGGCGAAATGATTTCAAATATACCGACGGGCGTCAAAGTACCTACCGGTTTTGCGACCACAGCCCATGCTTTCCGGGAATTTTTGGCTTATGAGGACCTCGGCGGCAGGATTAATACCCGTTTGAGTGCCCTCGATACCGAAGATGTCAGGGCGCTGGCGCAAGTCGGTGCTTCGATTCGTGCGATGGTTGAAGCGCAGCCCTTTCCGGCCGATCTTGAGCAAGCCATTCGTGCCGCATTCATCACCCTGAGTTCTGGTGGACGAGAAGTTTCGTTTGCGGTGCGTTCTTCGGCCACTGCGGAAGATTTGCCTGATGCTTCGTTTGCGGGCCAGCAGGAGACGTTCTTGAATGTCATTGGGATCGAAGAAATCCTTCAGAAGATCCGGGAAGTCTTCGCCTCTTTGTATACCGACCGTGCTATCAGTTACCGCGTCCACAAAGGCTTTGCGCATGAACACGTAGCCTTGAGTGCGGGTATTCAGCGCATGGTGCGCTCAGATCTGGGCGCGGCAGGTGTCATGTTTACCATCGACACTGAGTCGGGTTTTCAAGACGTGGTGTTCATCACCTCGAGTTATGGATTGGGTGAGACGGTAGTGCAAGGCGCTGTCAATCCGGACGAGTTCTATGTGCACAAGCCAATGCTCAAGGCAGGCAAGCGGGCCTTGATCCGCCGTAGTCTGGGCTCGAAATTGATTCAGATGCAGTTCACCACACCGCAGGAAAAAGCTGCCAGCGGCAAATTGGTTAAAACCACAGACGTTCCGACCGAATTGCGCAATCGTTATTCACTGACCGATGCCGAGGTTGAAAAGCTGGCGGCTTATGCACTGGTGATAGAGCAGCACTACGGTTGTGCCATGGACATTGAATGGGGCAAAGATGGATTGGACGGCGAACTGTATATTTTGCAGGCCCGACCGGAGACAGTGAAGAGCCAGGCCGCAGGCAAGGCTGAGTACCGCTACAAGCTCAAGGGCAAAAGTGCGGTGATCGTCGAAGGCCGGGCCATTGGCCAGAAGATCGGTACCGGCCCGGTTCGCATCGTGCACAACCTCGGCGAGATGGACAAGGTGCAGCCTGGCGATGTGCTGGTGACTGACATGACTGATCCCAACTGGGAGCCGGTGATGAAGCGGGCCTCCGCCATTGTGACCAACCGTGGCGGGCGGACCTGCCATGCGGCCATCATCGCGCGCGAGTTGGGCATTCCTGCCGTAGTGGGTTGTGGTCATGCGACTGATGTGCTCAAGGATGGCACGCTGGTGACGGTGAGTTGCGCTGAGGGTGATACCGGTTTCATCTATGACGGCTTGCTGGAGATGGAGGTTACCGAGGTCGAGCGTGGTGCGATGCCCGAAATTCCGGTCAAGATCACGATGAATATCGGGAACCCTCAACTGGCGTTTGATTTCTGCCAGTTGCCCAATGTTGGTGTCGGTCTGGCGCGGCTTGAATTCATTATCAACAACAATATCGGTGTGCATCCCAAGGCGATCCTGGACTACCCGAATATCGATGCAGATCTCAAAAAGGCGGTCGAGTCCGTAGCCCGTGGTCATGCTTCGCCGCGTGCCTTTTACGTGGACAAGGTGGCTGAAGGGGTCGCGACGATCGCTGCCGCTTTCTGGCCCAAGCCGGTGATCGTCCGCCTGTCAGATTTCAAGAGCAACGAATACCGCAAACTGATTGGCGGTAGCCGCTATGAGCCCGAGGAAGAAAACCCGATGCTGGGCTTCCGTGGCGCGGCCCGTTACGTCAGCGCCGAATTTGGCGAAGCCTTTGCCATGGAGTGCGAGGCCATGTGTCGGGTGCGACAAGACATGGGACTGACCAATGTCGAGGTGATGGTGCCATTCGTCCGAACACTGGGTCAGGCCAAAAAAGTGACCGAATTGTTGGCGGCCCATGGGCTCAAGCGAGGCGAGAATGGGCTCAAGATCATCATGATGTGCGAAGTGCCGAGCAACGCTATTTTGGCTGATGAGTTCCTTGAATACTTCGATGGCTTCTCGATTGGCTCCAACGACCTGACCCAACTGACGCTGGGACTCGACCGGGATTCCGGGCTGGAATTGTTGGCTGCTGATTTTGATGAACGCGACCCCGCCGTCCAGTCCCTGATCAGCCGTGCCATCAAGGCTTGCAGATCCCAAGGCAAGTACGTCGGTATTTGCGGACAGGGGCCCAGCGATCATCCTGATTTCGCACGCTGGCTGGTGGAGCAGGGAATTGAGTCAATTTCACTCAACCCGGACTCCGTGGTTGCGACGTGGCGCCAGCTCGCCAGCCTATAGCAAACACCCAGGGCGTCTGGTATCGCCAGATGTCATGATGTAGCGATGTTGAATTCGCCGGTGGAGGTGAGTGAATTCAAACCGATTTCAGGCGGTTTTCGCTTGCACGGCTGGCTTCTGGCGATTTGGTTTGCGGCTTCGTTTGGTGTTGTCTTCTTCGCACGTGACCTGCAGGTTGTTGTCGCTGGCTGGCCGCTGGACTACTGGTTTGTGGCACAGGGTAGCGTATTCATTTTCATTGCCATTGTTGTCATTTTCGCCTGGGTTGCCAACCGACGTGACGGAGAAAGCGCTACCAGCGATATCGAGTACACAGCTTATAAACACCGACTGCATCGCAGATTTGCCGGCTACGTACTGTGTCTGCTGCTGTTCTTGCTGGTGCTGGCACTGGCAGAGCGGTGGGGTTTGAAAAAAACTTGGGTGGGCGCGATCTTTTTGCTCGCCACAGTCGGTTTGTACGCCGTGATCGGCATTTATGGCCGTACTTCAGATGCCTCAGAGTATTACGTTGCTGGACGCAGCATCCCGGCGGTATACAACGGCATGGCAACCGCCGCTGACTGGATGAGTGCGGCTTCATTTATCAGTATGGCGGGAGGCCTGTATCTGCAAGGCTTTTCTGGCTCTGAATCGCAACCCGGGGGGCTGGTCTATGTACTGGGTTGGACCGGGGGGTTTTGCCTGGTTGGGTTGCTGGTGGCGCCTTATTTGCGAAAACTCGACCTGTACACAGTGCCTGATTATTTTGGCGTCCGTTTTGGCGGTCGTTGGCCCCGGATCATTGCGGCTATTGCTGCCATACTGTGTTCCTTTACCTATGTTGTGGCACAGATTTACGGTGTCGGACTGATCACTTCACGCCTGACCGGAGTGCAGTTTGAAATTGGCATTCTGCTGGGGCTGGGCGGTGTATTGGTGTGCTCATTTTTAGGTGGTATGCGGGCTGTGACCTGGACCCAGGTGACCCAGTATGTGGTTCTGATTCTGGCGTTTTTGATTCCGGTTTCGTGGCTGGCATATAAGCAGCTTGGCAATCCTTTGGCGCCTTTCGTTTACGGTCAGCAATTGCAGAAAATTACTGAAATGGAGCGGCAACTTGTCGCGTCGCCTGCCGAGTTGCAGGTGATCCGCGAATACGCCCGACGTGCTCGGGACTATGAACTCAAGCTGCAAGACGTGGACGCGTCACTGGCAAGCGAACGCAAAGCGTTGCAAGAAAGAGTTCGATTCTTGAACGAGCGTCTGGTTGATGAATCGATCATCGTTGCCGCACGCCGTGAGCTTGCGGCGCTCCCAAGAGACGCGGCAACAGCCCGGGAGCGCTGGATGCGTGCCATGCAGGACAACCTGGATCGGGCCAAACCATTGGGTGGCATGCCCGCACATGCCAAACCTTTTGCGGGTGACCCGCATGGCAGTGTAGAAGAACGGCATATGTTTGACGTCTCACGTCGCAACTTTCTGGCCTTGATGTTTTGTCTGATGGTGGGGACGGCTGGGTTACCGCACTTGCTGACCCGTTTTTACACGACACGCACGGTAGCGGAGGCACGAACCTCGGTCGCCTGGTCGCTGTTTTTCATTGCGCTGTTGTACTTGTCGGCACCCGCTTTGGCGGTGCTGGTGAAATATGAAATCATGAGTCAATTGGTGGGACAAAATTTCGACGCTCTGCCGACCTGGATTGCACAATGGGGAAGGGTGGACCCGACGCTGATCTCGGCCAGCGATATCAATGGTGACCATATCCTTCAGTTCTCAGAGCTTAAGTTGGGTGCCGATATTGTGATGCTGGCGACGCCTGAGCTTGGGGGCATGCCCTACGTCGTGTCGGGTCTTGTGGCAGCAGGGGGACTGGCAGCTGCGCTTTCGACAGCGGACGGCCTGTTGTTGACGATGGGTAACGCCTTGGCCCACGATTTTTTTTATCAAGGGGAGTCTGACACGGCGGGTGCGGTGCGAAGGGTCATGCTGTCAAAGTTTGCATTGCTATTGGTGGCCCTTGTGGCCGCCTATGTTGCCGCCCAGCGCCCAGCCGATATTTTGTATCTTGTGTCGGCTTCATTTTCTCTGGCTGGAGCGGCATTTGTGCCGGCCATGGTGTTGGGAATATTCTGGCCAAAGACGACACGCAAGGCTGCGGTAAGTGGAATGGTGGCGGGTCTCGGGCTGACAATTTATTACATGGTGATCAACACCCCATCCATCAGATTGACGTTGGGCTTGAGTGGTTCAGGCATGTGGTTTGACATTCAGCCCATTTCGGCTGGCCTGTTTGGCGTTCTTGCCGGTACCCTGGTCACCTTACTGGTGAGTCTTCTTTCTCACACCAGAGCCAGGTCAACTGATTAGCGCCGCAGATGGCAGTTAGCATATAATCTTTGGTTTCCCCTTGCCACACTTCACTTAGACGCTGAAGGTGGTTTTTTTGCCCATATTTGGGTTATCCACAAGGAGTGTCAATGCGTCATTATGAAATCATTCTCATGATCCATCCGGATCAGAGCGAACAAGTTCCAGCCATGTTGGAGCGTTACAAGGGCATGATCACTGCCGGTGGCGGCAAAGTGCATCGGGTTGAGGACTGGGGCCGTCGCCAACTGATATATCTGATCAACAAGCTTGCCAAGGCCCATTATCTATGCATCAACATTGAAGCCGATCAGGCCGTGATGGCAGATCTGGAACATGCATTCAAGTTCAATGATGCCGTGTTGCGACATCTGACGGTATTGAAGAAAAAGGCCGACACCGGCCCTTCTTCGATGATGAAGACGGTTGAACGTGAAGATGCCCGCAAGACGCAACAAGCCGAGTACCAGGCATAGCCACGGTTTTACCAACGAGGAGTGTGAACGACATTGCCAATCAGCTTGTTCTGACTGCCTGTATCACAGAGCTTGATGCTTTGCGCTATACACCAGCCGGATTGCCGGCACTGAATTTGAGACTTGAGCATGAGTCTGACATTCAGGAAGCGGGCCAGACAAGACAGGTCAAGGCAGTTGTGAGAGCGGTGGCTTTTGGTGCGATTGCTGAACGGTTGATTACACAAACGATCGGTAGCATCTGGCGATTCAACGGTTTTTTAGCCACACCCCGCAACGGCAAGCACGTCGTGTTTCACATTCAGGATATTCAAAGATTAACGCATTCGTAAATATTTAAGGAGTCCATCATGGCCGGACCAAAACGTTTCAATAACAAAGACAAGCGCCCCAAACGCCCCGCTCAGAACCTGCTGTTCAAGCGTAAGCGCTTTTGCCGTTTTACGGTGACTGGCGTTGAAGAGATCGATTACAAAGACATCGATACGCTGCGCGATTTCATTGCCGAGAATGGCAAGATCATTCCCGCTCGCCTGACTGGCACCCGTGCCATTTTCCAGCGTCAGCTCAACACCGCTATCAAGCGCGCGCGTTTTCTAGCGATGCTGCCTTATAGCGATCAGCACAAGATCTGAGGACCACGACCATGCAAATTATTCTGCTCGACAAGGTCGTAAACCTTGGCAATCTCGGAGAGATCGTTCGTGTGAAAGACGGTTACGCCCGCAATTTCCTGATTCCCGCTGGCCGCGCCCGTCGCGCCACGGCAGCAGCAAAACAAGAGTTTGAAGCCAAGCGCGTCGAACTCGAAAAAGCTGCCGCAGCCAAATTGGCTGAATCTCAGGCTGTCGGTGAGAAGCTTGCAGGCACAATCTGCAAGTTAACCCAAAAAGCCGGTGTGGATGGTCGTCTGTTTGGTTCAGTGACCAACGCGGACATCGCTGAAGAACTGAACAAAAACGGTTATAAAGTGGTCAAGGCTCAAATCCGCATGCCCAACGGTCCGATCAAGGTGGTTGGTGACAGTACCGTTGGTGTCGCCTTGCACACCGACGTGGTTGTGGACATTACAGTCTCGGTGTACGGCGAAACGGCTTAACAGCTGATTTTTCGTTTTGCGCTGAATTCAAAAGGGTGACAGAGCATGCTCTGTCACCCTTTTGTTCGTCATCACTGGCCTGATCGGCTTATTTCAAAGTCAAAACCCATGTCGCCAGTTTTCTGGCTTCAGCTTCGTTGACTTGGGTGTTGGCGGGCATCGGTACGGCACCCCACACGCCGGAGCCACCCTTCATGATCTTGGCTGCCAATTTGGCGGCAGCATCTTTTTGACCTGCATACTTTTGAGCGACATCCTTGTAGGCCGGCCCGACCAGTTTTTTGTCTATGGCGTGGCATGACAAACAATTCTTGGACGCAGCCAGTGCCTGGTCGGCAAATGCCGACAGATTGACAGATGCTACAGCGATGATAATGACAAGTGCGGTTTTAAACATTTTTTCCTTGTGGGTGGTTTACAGTCCACAAACGTTATTTAACCAATCATAGTTGACAGGAGAACAGGATGTACTTGCTCGGACTTGGACTGGTCCTGCTGGCCATGAAATATCTTGAAATAGGGTTTGTGGCTGCCTGGGACTGGTGGGTTGTCTTGATACCATTCGGTCTGGCTGTCCTTTGGTGGTTCTGGGCCGATTCCTCGGGGTACACCAAGCGACAAGCAATGGAGCGAGAAGATGCTCGCCGAAAAGCGCGAATTGACAAAAATCGCGAGGCACTGGGGACCTTGTCAAGAAAGAAGAAGGGCTGACGATAAATTGACGCTCCGGTTCAGAGCCTGCCCAGTAGCAAATACTCCATTAGTGCTTTTTGCACGTGTAACCGGTTCTCCGCTTCCTCCCACACCACTGATTGTGGGCCATCAATCACGTCGGCTTGCACTTCTTCACCCCGGTGCGCGGGCAGACAATGCATGAAGAGGGCATCTGGCTTGGCAGCGCGCATCATTTTCAGATCCACGCACCACGCGGTAAACGCCTTTTTGCGGGCCTCGTTTTCAGCTTCAAAGCCCATGCTGGTCCAGACGTCCGTGGTCACCAGATCAGCACCCGCGCAAGCCTGCATCGGGTCGCTGAACACCTGGTAGCTGTCAGCCGAGCGCAGTCCGGCGATGGACTGATCCACTTCATAGCCACCAGGCGTGCTGACATGCACCTTGAAACCCAGAATTTCGCTCGCCTGGAGCCAGGTGTTGGCCATGTTGTTGCCATCACCGACCCAGGCCACCGTCTTGCCGGCAATGGAGCCACGCTGCTCAATATAGGTAAAAATGTCCGCCAGAATCTGGCAGGGATGGAATTCATTGGTCAGGCCATTGATCACCGGGACACGGGAATGTTCGGCAAAGAGCTCGATTTTGGTTTGCTCGAAGGTGCGAATCATCACCAGATCCACCATGCGACTGATCACTTTGGCACTGTCTTCAATCGGCTCCGCGCGGCCCAGTTGGCTGTCGCCGGTGGTCAAGTGCACGACGCTGCCGCCCATCTGGTACATGCCGGCTTCGAAGCTCACCCGCGTGCGGGTCGAAGCCTTCTCAAAAATCATGGCCAGGGTGCGATCCGCCAGTGGCTGGTGTTTCTCGTAAGCCTTGAATTTCTTTTTGATCAGCATGGTCCGATCAAAAAGGTAGGTGTAGTCGCTCGCGCTCAAGTCGCTGAATTGCAGGTAATGTTTCATGGCGGGTACGGGTCAATGGCAGGGTACGAATCAGGCGGCGCCTAGCAGGAGCTGCTTGATCAGCGGACAAAGGATGCTGACCACTTCGTCGGCTTCGGCCGCACTCATAATCAATGGTGGCACCAGGCGGATCACGTTGTCGGCGGTGACGCTGATCAGCAGCCCGTTGTCGGCACACTGCCCCACCAGCGCTGTGCAGGGTTTGGACAGCTCGATCCCCAGCATCAAACCCATGCCGCGAATCTCCTTGACGGCGTGCGTGTTCAGTTCGGATCTGAGTGCCTCGGCCAGCGCATCGGCCAGGTGCTTTCCCACGCGGGCTGCGTTGTCCAGCAGGCCGTCTTCTTCCATGATTCGAATGGTCTCCACCCCGGCCCGCATCGCCAGCGGGTTGCCACCAAATGTGCTGCCGTGGTTGCCGGGCTGGAAAATTTGGGCCGCCCTGGGCCCCGCCACCACCGCACCAATCGGTACACCCGAGCCCAGGCCCTTGGCCAGCGGCATGACATCGGCCTTGATGCCCGCCCATTGATGGGCAAACCATTTTCCGGTGCGTCCCATGCCGCATTGCACTTCGTCGATCATCAGCAACCAGTCACGTTCGTCACACAGTTGGCGCACTGCCTTGAGGTAATCCATGTGCATTGGATTGATCCCGCCTTCACCCTGGATGGCCTCAAGAAAAACGGCCACCACGTTCGGGTTGCCTTGGGTTGCCGCTTTCAAACTCTCGATGCTGTTGAGCGGTACCCGAATGAAGCCTTCGACCAGCGGCCCGAAACCGGCTTGTATCTTGGGGTTGCCAGTGGCGCTGAGTGTCGCGATCGAGCGGCCATGAAAGGCCTTTTCATAAACCACGATCTCAGGTCGGTCGATGCCCTTGTCATGTCCGAACTTGCGCGCCAGTTTCAAGGCGGCCTCATTCGCTTCGAGTCCGGTGGAGCAGAAGAAAACATTCGTCATGCCTGACAATTCAACCAGTTTCCTGGCCAGCAGCTCCTGGTTTGGGATGTGATAGTAATTGCAGCAGTGGATCATTTTTGCAATCTGGTCCTGAAGCGCGGGCACCAGCCGGGGATGGTTATGCCCCAATGTGTTGACGGCAATGCCCCCGAGTGCATCCAGATACGACTTGCCGTTAACGTCCCACACGCGGCAACCCTGGCCATGCGACAGGGCGATCGGCAACCGACCGTAGGTGTTCATTACATGCGGCGAAGAGGCTTCAATGAAAGTGGCGGTGTTCATAGTCTTAATCAGTTGAGGACAGAGCTAGCTCGCTTCGCGTAGCTGCGGTCTGTCCCGCAAGCTTGTTAATTTAAAACGGCCCGTTCAATGGCGGGCCGTTGAGGCGTAATTCTAGGCCAACAAAAAAGCCGTCTTGCGACGGCTTTTTTGCTTTTTCTGACAGCGCACCCGTTACAAACGGCGAACTCCTAAAAACTTGTGGCACAGACCGAAGCTACGCCAAGCGAGCCAGCTCTGTCCCCAACTGATTAGAGATCCGTGCGATGTGCCTGAATTCAGGCGGCTTGAGCTTCGACTACTTTTGCGGTCAGAGCTTTCACCTTGGTTGACAGGCGGCTCTTGTCGCGCGCAGCCTTGTTTTTGTGGAAGATGCCTTT
>JADGRK010000180.1 GCA_017880985.1 Rhodoferax sp.
TCAAAATGGGCAGGCTGATGTGATCGGAGTACTTGTTGATGATGCTCTTGACTTTCCACGCGCTGGCGTAGTCCATTGCATCCTCGCGCAGGTGCAGGATGACGCTGGTGCCGCGCGCCGGGCGGGTGATCGGCTCGACTTCAAAGTTGCCGGCGCCACCGCTGATCCAGCGCACCCCTTCGTCGGCTTTCATGCCGGCGCGGCGCGATTCCACGATGATCTTGTCGGCAACGATGAAGCCGGAATAAAAACCGACGCCAAACTGCCCGATCAGCTGCCCTTGCTCCGACACATTGGCCTTCTGGTCGCCGGTCAGTTTGGACATGAAGTCTTTGGTGCCGCTCTTGGCAATGGTGCCCAGGTGCTCGATCGCTTCCTGCGTGCTCATGCCAATGCCGTTGTCGGTGATGGTGAGCGTTTTCGCGTCCTTGTCAAAAGACACCCGCACTTCGAGCGTGGGGGCATCTTCATACAGGCCGCTGTCGTTGATGGCTTCAAAGCGCAGCTTGTCGCAGGCGTCCGACGCGTTGGAGATCAGCTCGCGCAGGAAAATCTCTTTGTTGGAGTACAGCGAGTGCGTGACGAGGTGGAGCAGCTGCGCCACTTCGGCCTGAAAGGAGAGGGTTTGTTTGGTCATGGGCTTGAGCGGGTTAAAAAAACGGATTCGGCGTGCCAGGGGTGCGCGACGCGGGAAGCTTTCAATTATGGGCGATAGCAAGCGGTTTCAAGGGGCGGCAGGCCGCACTGCGACAATCCAGGCTCCGATTCACTTGGTACGGGCCTGTCCGGCCCTCAAGCTCCATGCCCATTAATGCCGTCGGCGCTACGCGCCGGTTCACTCTCAGCGACTTCGACTTCACGCTACCGCCTGAGCTGATCGCCCAGCACCCGGCTCCAGAGCGCAGCGGCTCGCGCCTGCTCGACGGTATCGGCAGCTTGCCGACCGACCGGATATTTCGTGACCTGCCCGCGCTGCTACGCCAGGGCGATTTGCTGGTCTTCAACGACACCAAAGTCATCAAGGCCCGCCTGTTTGGGGAAAAGCCCACCGGCGGCAAGCTCGAACTGCTGATCGAGCGGGTGCTCGGCGGCAACCAGGTGGCGGCCCACATGCGGGTCAGCAAAAAGCCCGAAGTCGGCACCACGCTGGCTTTGACCGGCGCACCCGGCACGCACGATGGCCTGCGCGCGACCCTGCTGGGCCGCTGGCCAGATGCCGACGGCGCCCTGTTCCGCCTGGTGCTCTCCAACGACGCGGGCGACGACCCCTGGGCGCTGATGGCACGCCACGGCCATGTGCCGCTGCCGCCCTACATCACCCATACCGATGCGCCTGAGGATGCGCAACGCTACCAGACCGTGTTTGCCAAAAACCCGGGTGCGGTGGCGGCTCCCACTGCCGCGCTGCATTTTGACGAGGCCCTGCTCGCCAGGATCGACGCCGTGGGCGCGCAGCGCGCCTTTGTGACGCTGCACGTTGGTGCTGGCACTTTTCAGCCGGTCAAAACCGAAAACCTGGCCGAACACCAGATGCACAGCGAATGGTATGAGGTGCCACTGGCCACGCAGCAGGCGATTCTTGACTGCCGTGCGCGTGGCGGCAGGGTGATTGCAGTGGGCACAACCAGCGTGCGCGCACTGGAGTCGTGGGCCAGGGAAGTCGGGGTCGGATCCACGGCTCTGACCCCAATTCCCAGCTCCTTTTCCGCCGACACGCGGATCTTCATCACGCCCGGATTTGACTTCAAGCTGGTGGACCTGTTGCTGACCAACTTTCATTTGCCGAAGTCCAGCTTGATGATGCTGGTGAGCGCCTTTGCCGGTTACGAACACATCAGGGCGCTGTACCGTCACGCCATCAGCGAGCAATACCGGTTTTTCAGCTATGGCGATGCGATGTTGTTGACGCGCCAACTTTGATTGCCTCGCCCGGAATTGTGGGATCCGCGGGATGCAACAATAGCGTCCATGCTCCAATTTGACCTGCTCCAAACCGATCCTGCCAGCCACGCCCGCCGTGGCCGCCTGACCCTGAACCACGGTGTGGTCGAGACCCCGATCTTCATGCCAGTGGGCACCTATGGCACGGTCAAGGGCGTGACGCCACGCAGTCTTGATGACATGGGTGCGCAAATCATTCTGGGCAACACCTTCCATTTGTGGATGCGCCCGGGGCTGGACGTGATGCAAAGCTTTGGCGGCTTGCACGCGTTCGAGAATTGGAATCAGCCGATCCTGACCGATTCGGGTGGCTTTCAGGTCTGGAGCCTGGGGGCCATGCGCAAAATTTCTGAAGAAGGCGTGCGCTTTTCATCGCCCGTGAATGGCGACAAGCTGTTCATGTCGCCTGAGGTCAGCATCCAGATTCAAACCACGCTGAATTCCGACATCGCCATGCAGTTGGACGAATGCACGCCCTATCTGTCGGTCGAGCCCAGAACCAAAGGCCAGATCACCACTGAGCGCGAAGCGCGCAGTTCGATGGAAATGAGCCTGCGCTGGGCCAAACGCAGTCAGGCCGAATTTGCCCGGCTCGAAAACCCCAATGCTTTGTTCGGCATTGTGCAAGGCGGCATGTTTGAGGGCCTGCGCCAGGAGTCACTGGAGCAACTGGTGGCCATGGACTTTCCGGGCTATGCCGTGGGCGGTGTCAGCGTCGGCGAACCCAAGGATGAGATGTTGCGCATCATGGCGCATACGCCGCAGCGGCTACCGGCGCACAAGCCGCGCTACCTGATGGGCGTCGGCACACCGGAAGATCTGGTTGAAGGCGTGGCGCAAGGGGTAGATATGTTTGACTGCGTCATGCCGACCCGCAATGCGCGCAACGGCACCTTGTTCACCCGCTTTGGCGACCTGAAAATCCGCAATGCACGCCACAAGACCGACCACGGGCCGCTCGACGCCAGCTGCACCTGTTACGCCTGTGCCGGTTTTTCAAGAGCCTACCTGCACCACCTGGACCGCTGCGGCGAAATGCTCAGCCCGATGCTCTCCAGCATCCACAACCTGCACTACTACCTGAACCTGATGCGCGAGGTACGGGAAGCGCTTGAGGCTGGACGCTTCGGCGCGTTTGTGGCCCAGTTCAAGGCTGATCGGGGACGTGGGGTGTGATCTGGAAGGCTATCCATTTGATGCCAGCCGCTATTGGCCGGTATTGGCTGTGAACACCGTCAACACCCCGGTATAGCCATACAGATGGTTGCGGGCAATCTCGCCGGCGGCAAAAAAACCCACCAGCGGCACATCGCCCAAGGCGCGGCGAATGATTTGCAGCTCGGCACTCGGACCGCCAAAGTGCGCTCCACCGCGCCCGGTGCAACTCACATAAACCGCCCCGGCAATACCGCGCGCCGGATGCGGCGCCGACTCGGCCTCGGACGCAGCCAGCGCCAGCGCCGCTTCGACCGGCAGTTCTTCGGGCTCCAGCTCTTCGCGGATTTCGGCACAAACCCGAATCAGATCGGCCTTGGCGGCCTGGGCATTGCGCTGACAAAAAACCAGTTGCATGCCCGCCTCCAGCCGCTCGGCCACGGCAATGCCGCGTTGCGCCGGGTCCAGCCCGATGATGTGGCGCACGATCACGTCGTTGCCAAAATGGCCGGTCTGGCGCACCGCCGCGGTATCTGCCACACCCCGGCCCGAACCCCCATCCTGCGTTCGCACCAGCCCGACCAGCGTGGCGCGCACCACATCCAGCGCTTGCTGCGGTTGATCCAGACTGATGTGCAAATCGCGCAACATCACATCCAGCGCCGCCTCGCCATCGAGCGTGGCCACGACGTGGTTCTCGGCGGCCGTCACCCGGTGCGTTTTGGCGACCGGCAGGCAGCCCTGGGTAACGCGTGACACCAGACTGATGCCGGGGCCAAAAGCGACCCCGCTCAAGCCACCACTGAAGACACCGCTGGCAGCGCCCTGGCCGCTGATATTGCCGTCACCGCCAATCGCGAACTGGACCATTTTTGAGCGGCTGGACGACAAGCCGCCAAACAAATAGCCCGAGTCAGTGCGTTGCGCCATTTCTTCGATCAACTCGCCCACGTCGGGCGTATTGGCATCGGCATGAATCAAGGCCGTGTGGGCCTCAAACCCGAGCCCGAGCGGTGCCACGCCAGAAAACACCCGGTACTGATCGGTGGGCAACTCGCACAACATCAGGGCCAGCGCCGGCTCATCAAAATACTCGACGTTGTTGGATGCAATGCCGACCCCGACGGTGCCCGACCAGTCAGTGATCTCGGGTAACTCGGCTCCCAGATGAGCCAGAATCTCCTGCGCCTGTTCGGCGTAATGGTCGGTAATGTAGAGCAGGGCCAGGGTCGGGCTACTGGCATAGCCGTGCAGTGCCATTTGCGCGCGCACCTGGGCCAACGCCAGGCCAGCCGCCATGCGCCACTGCGGATGCGTGGCATGGCCGTAGGGAAACAGCTTCATCGCCCGCGTCAGGTGCTTCGCGGATTGGTTTTTTTCACCAGTCTTTTAGGTGATTTTTTGGCTGCAGATCTTGCTGCACTTGCGCCAGCCGCTACTTTTTTAGTCGCTTTTACCGCTTCCTTGGCAAACCCTGCGGCCATGTTTTTGGTCGCATCCATGGCGGTTTTTTGGGTGGCGTCTTTCATGGCGCTGGCGGCAATTTGCTGGAACTGTTTGGTCAGTGAACCCCACAACTGCATCGGATCAATCAATCCGCTCGCCGCCGCAGCCGCAGCGGGTTTGGCCGCCCGTCCGACCTTTTGCGCGATTTCTTGCGCATCGTCAGCCACATCGGAAAGAGTCTGGGCGGTGGAGGCCGCTTTTTCAGTGACCCGCTGCACCCCGGAATAGACCGTATCGGCGGCTTTCAGCTTGAGCGCATTGGCCATGTCGCCAATGTTGAAGTTCATGCCCTTGAGCGTGGCCAGCGTCATTTTTTGCACTTCCAGCGCCTGCACGGTGGCGCCCAGTGCTTTGGAATTTTGATCCAGCCAAAAGTGCACCGCCTTGAGTTCGGTGATGCGTTTGTCGAGCTCTTCCACGTTGAGCGTGGGCGCAATCCAGTTGGCCAGGTTGGGCATCTGTGGAATGGTTTGCGTCGCCCCCTTGGCCAGATTCTGAAGAAAATCAAAACCGGGAACGTATTTGCCGAAACCAGTATATTCTGAGTCACTCATAGTGCCTCCAAAAGGGGTTGTGAACATTGAACCACCGACAGCTTACCCCAATGTGGAGCTTATGGCGATCTGCCCGCGTGCCAGACTTTAGTGGTTGAGGGCGCCTTGGTGGCAGGCGTGTTGCCGTGCATTGAATGATCCATCGTGGCATCTTTGCCATGCGCCATGCCAGCGGGGGCAACGGCCGCCACCGGCACCTTGAGTTCAAGCTGGCTCTGCACACCCTTGGCGTCCCTGAACACCAGAGTCAAGGGCACACGGCTGCCTTGGGTCAGCGGCGCTTTCAAGTCCATCAGCATCACGTGGTAACCACCGGACTTGAGTTCAACCGCCTTGCCAGCGGGCAGCTCCAGGCCGCCCTTGACTTCGCCCATTTTCATCACGCCGCTTTCCATCGTCATCTGATGCACTTGCGTTACACCGGCCATGGGTGAAGCCACCCCGACCAGCCGGGCACCGTCTTTGGCCGTCAGGGTCATGAAGGCGC
>JADGRK010000181.1 GCA_017880985.1 Rhodoferax sp.
CGCTGCATGGCGTGCGACCAAGCCGCTTCCAGACCCATGGTTTCGGCCTGCCGCAAGAAAAGCGTCAGTGCCTTGAGCGCGTCGGCCTGATAGGTTTTGAGGATGAAGGTGGTCATGGTCTGGCGGAAGTTGTTTAATTTTTTGGAAAGACGCAGTGGTTAAACAACTTAACTTATTGGTTTAAATGAATATTTTTTTCTAATATCTACTGAAAGTAGTTTTTTCGGAGCGCCCAGGCGGTTAAAAAACTACTCGTCCAGCGGCGTCAGCTGCCAAAACGCCTTGGGGCCTTTTCCGCTGCAAACAATGAATCGACCATCATGGCCATGACGGCGCAGCGCGGTTAGCAAATTCCTCACTTTGTTGATTTTTTGCTCGAAATCAAGCGAGTCGGGCAGTTTGGACAATAGCAATAATCGCAACTCGGCCCCGGTTGACTGGCCAAAACGGGCAATGTGCTCAATAACGAGTTTTCGGTAGAACGTATCATCCAGCCCCTTGTTCTTCGAGTACTGCGCACGCGTGTTGGTCAGGTCCGCGACTTTGGCAGAAACATAAAAGTTCGGCTTGCGTCCCTCGATGAGTCGCGCCTTGCGCAACTCGGCCACTTGGGCATGGTCGACTTTCAGTTTTTTCTGTATCCGATCCAGCCACAGCACATGCTCCAAGGGTAAATCGGACCGCTCCATCAGCAGCCGGGTGTAGTTCTCATCAATCGCTTGTCCGTAGATTTTCAGAACCACATTTTGTGCGTTGGATTGTTCGTAATCAGGCAGGGGCAAAAACCGTCTCCGCTGTGTACTGAACATTTCGTGAATGCCAAAGCCGGCAGTGTCGATCATGTCCAGCTCGACCATGGCCGCTGTCAGAAACTTGTTCCGGTAGCGTCCCGGCATACGGTCGCCAGCCAGATACTGCTCTGGCTGGCCATCAAAGAATCCGCCGGCATTCTGGAAAACGACATGGCCACGGCGCTCTTCCACAACGATCCGCGCACAGCGCTCGTAGTCTTGGTGGGCAACGCAGTTATGCAGCGCTTCCAGAATCACCCGGGTGTCGTACTTGGGCATTTCCTCCGCCAGCAAGCGGGTGGCGGGGAAAAGTTTGATGTTCGGGTTCCGGATGCGCTTGAGAACTTCCGTTGTGGTCAACAGGAACGGCGGGCCGAAGTGTTCCACCGCCCGCTCTTCAGGCAACTTCCACGAAATTTCTGCCACATGCGGCGACAACAAATGAACACACTCGGTCCGGCCCAGCAACAGCAGCGCTGTGCGCGTGATGCCGCCGTTGATCGTCAGCCGCGCTTTGTCCAGAAAAGCGGTATTGCTCCACCCTGCAATATCTTTGAACCAGGGTTTGGTGGCATTGCGGTCCGCAAACTTTTGGCGAGCCAGTGCAAGGGCTTGCGGGTCGAGGTCGGTGATACTTGCCCTGGGGACCACGACCGCACTCCAGTCATGGTTGGCAAGCGGTTCGACAAGGATGACATCCAGCCGATCCCGGTGCAATTCAACCAGGCTGTCGCCATCACGCTGCCATGCCTTGTCATGCGCCTGCACCGGCTGCCGCGGGGCATGACGCGGCACATGCACCAACCAGACCACCGCGCCAGTGTCGCTGGTCTGCATGACCTCCACGCGCAAACCCATCGAGGGCAAACCGGGTGCCTTGCCCAATACCCTGTGAATGACGTTCTCGGGTGTGTAGTCCGAAAAGTCCTCAATGCCCGTGACGGCAAGCGTCTTGTCCTGCGCTCCGATGACCACGCAACCCCCGTCCATGTTGGCTAACGCCGACACATAAGACACCAGGTCCTCGCCTTTGCGGCCCGAAACACTTGATTTCAGGCTGCGCCACGCCTTCCACTCGTGGCGCTCGTTCTCGACCGGAAAACGCTCGCGCAGCCATGCCTGCAATTCACTTGCCGTCATGCTGCGATTCATCACCGTGCCCTCACGTCGTAGGGAATCTGCTTGAACGTCACACCGGCCGCCGCCAGCCGCGCCGGCCCGACGCGCACCGATTCCCCATAAACCACCAAAGGCGTGCCGGCTGGAGCGACTTGGGCGTGCAGCGCCAGCAGGGCTGCCAGTACCTGGCGCGTGAGCACATTGCCGCTGGCCGGGCGCTTGTCACCGAGGATGCCGTTGAACAGCAGGTAGACGGCGAATAGCGGCGTTTTTATATAAGAAATAGGCTCGCAGCCCCCGTCTTCAGTGCGCAAGCAGCTATTAAAAGTATAGTAGGTCCCAAGATGCGGCGTGCCCGGTTTTGCGCCGCTGGGGTCAAAGGCGGTACCGGTTTCCTGCTGCCAGACGAAGGCGGCCAGCGTGGCAAAGCGAACGTCGGGGTGAATGCGGCCGTTTTCGTCAAACACCGGCGCGCCCAACTTCATGAAGCGAAAGCCGCCGCCGCCGGTCCAGTTGACGGCCTTGCTGATGCCGCCCTGTTCGCCGTCAATCACCTTTTGCAGGCGCGGCAGGCAGTGCGTGGCGGCGTGCTCGCCCATCTCGATGCCGATCCAGCGGCGGCCCATTTTGTGGGCCACGGCGGCCGCGGTGCCGGAGCCGAGGAAGCTGTCGAGGACGAGGTCGTTGGGGTTGGTGGCGATCTCCAAAAGTCGGCGGATCAATGCCTCGGGTTTTGGCGTCCCGAAAATCTCATCGGCATTGAGTTCCTTGACTTCCTTTTTTGCATCCTGGTTGTCGCCAACCTCGTCGCGAAACCATATTGTCTGAGGCACTACGCCGTCTTTTACTTCGGTAAGGAAGCGTTTGAGCGAAGGAATTGCATCCCCCTTCTTGCCAAACCAAAGACGGTTGTCGGTTCGTAGTCTGTCGATTTCCTCCGGCGGTCGACTCCAACTCCGACCTCTGGCTGGAAAAACTTGTTTACCCGATGGGGTGGTGATTGCATAAAAGTCTCGGTCACGATGCTCGGCACGCGTCAGATCGCTGGCTTTCCAAATACCGCGCGGATCGTCGTCGGGGTTTTTATATGCGTCGTCTTGCTTCGCGGTTCTCGGCACAAGATTTCGTGACCAACTCGCAGTATTTTTGGCGTACACAAATACGTGATCGTGCATAGCCGAAAAGAATTCGGCGTCGTTTTGTGGCGAGTACTTCTTCTGCCACACCACATTCGCCACAAAATTCTCCCGCCCAAACACCTCATCCATCAGCACCTTGAGGTAATGGCCCTCGTTGTCGTCAATCGTGACCCAGATCGAGCCGTCCACGCGCAGCAACTCGCGCAACAGTTGCAGACGCGGCAGCATCATCGAAAGCCACTGGGCATGCTCCAGGTTGTCGTCGTAGTGCTCGAACGCACTCTTGGTGTTGTACGGCGGGTCGATGAAGATGCATTTGACTTGCCCGCGATAGAACGGCAGCAAGGCTTTCAGCGCTTCGAGGTTGTCACCCTGGATCAGCAGGTTGTCAGTGATGGGGGTGCGCCCTTCGACCGGCTCAGGGCGAACGGTTAGCAGGTCAGCTTGCGCTGTGGGCGGGTTAGTCGGTGCATCGGTTTGAATACTGGGCGTGCGAAGCGACACCTGCTCCAGCAGCCGGTAGGGCACGCGGGCGGCGGTGGTGAAGGCGCTCGCGCGGTTGAGCCAATCAAGGGTGGGCATAAATGGATTAGAACTCTATAAAACCAGCCTCAACCGGCTTGCTGCAGCAGGTTGCGGGCGATGGTGTAGCAATGCAGGCTGCTGGGGCTGAATTCCACGAGCTGGCCGTCAATCTCCACGCTGCCCGACTGCGTCAGCGTGGTCACCAGCGGCGGGCGGCTCAACGGATGTTGGGACATGAATTTGCGCAGACCCTTGAGTTCGCTCCAGTCCGACCAGGCGCGGTCTGACCATTTGATTTCGACGCAGAAGCGCGGCTTTTGGGTGCTGGCGGCCAGGCCCACCAGATCAACCTCGTAGTCGGTGCGGCCTTCGGTCCAACGGGCGTAATGCAGCGAGGCGATAGTGTCAGTGCTGTGCAACCACTGGCTCCAGATGGCGGTTTCCACCAGGCGACCCATAGCGGGGTCTTGCGCGCGCACGATGCCGAACAGCGCGGCGCGGATGGATGGGTTGGTGAGATAGACCTTGTAGCTGGTAGCGCGTTGCAGGCGGCGCGCGTTGTCGCTCAGCCGGTGAATTCGCTTGACCAGAAAAGCGGCTTCGAGGTATTCCAGGTATTCGTCGATACGGGCTTTGCTCAAGCCCGTGTCTTTGGATAGATTCGCCGGGGCGATTTCCATGCCAGTGTTGTAGGCCAGCACGTTGAAAAAGCGGTTGAGTTCCTGCGTGTCAGAAATGCCAAAAAGGCTGGGCAGGTCTTTCTGCAAGACTTTGTCCACGATGTCTTGGCGCAGGTAGCGCCGCGGGTCTTGGCGTACGGCGGGGTTCATAACGGCCTCGGGAAAACCCCCGTAGTTGAGGTAGTTGATGAATTCGGCATTGAGTGCCGCGATGTTGGGCGCGTGGTACTGGGCGCGTCCGGCATCGGGCAGAGCAATGTCTTGCACCAGATGAGACTGTTCGCAAAAGTCCAGGTACTCGGCAAAAGTGAGCGGCGGCAACACGAAATCGGAAAACCGGCCAGCCCCCGATTCGCGGCTTTTCATGGGTAGCGCAGCCGCAGCGGAACCGGTGGCGACGAAGCGAACGCACTTATAGGTATCGACCAGCACCTTGAGGTGCGTTTCCCAATCCTTGAGGTACTGAATTTCGTCGAAGAAGACATACAGCGGGGTTGCCGGGTTATCCATCGAATGGCGGTGGATGTCGATAAAGAGTTTGACCAAACTCCCCAGCGTCTGGCCGGAAAACAGGGGTACATCCATTTGCGCCATCCTGATGCGCGAACCGGGAACGCCCGCGTCCAGCAGATCTTGCACGGCTTGCGTCAGCATCACGGTTTTACCCACGCGCCGGGGGCCAATGACGACCACTGCGCGCCTGACGTCAACGGCCTTGACCAGTCGCATAAAAGACGGGAAATAAGCACGTTTGGGCCACGCCTGTAGTTCCGGGTCGATGCCCTTTCCTGCGACCCACCAGGGATTGGTGTCGGACAGGTATTCCTGTACGGCTGGTAAGGGGATGGCGAGGGAATGTTCTACTAGCATTCTGCCAGTTTATCTAAATTGTCAAATTAAGCAATATATTTCTTTGTTGTTTTGACATTGATTGAATTGGCTATATGAATCAATGAGTTGCGGTGTTCTGATTACAGCACCACCTTCACCAGCGGATGCGTGGAGAGCGTGCGGTAGAGTTCGTCGAGCTGCTCTCTGGAGGTGGCGGTAACGGTGATTGTCACCCCCAGGTATTTGCCGCCTTTGCTTTCGCGCAACTCAACAGTGGCAGCGTCAAACGTGGGGTCAAACTGGTGCGCAATCAGGGTAATGGCGTGGACCAACCCTTCCACTTTGAGGCCCATCACCTTGATCGGGAACAGCGACGGGTAAGTGATCAAGGACTCAGCGGCGGGCGAGTCGGGCACTTTTCGCGTGGACGCCGATACTGGCGTCCGTGAGGCAGGCGGGTTCAAGCTGCCGCGCCGCGCAAGGCGGATTGCGCCGCCAGTTTGGTCTGGGCTACAGCTTGCTTGTACCCCCCTTACAG